>JAQGOD010000065.1 GCA_028293775.1 Gammaproteobacteria bacterium | reverse complement strand
TGCAATTCGCATTCGCGGCCGATCAAGCTGGCATCCAGCGTGCGCTGCAGACCGTCGATCCCGTTGATGCGCACGCCGTCGAGCGCGACCATCCGATCTCCGGTTTGAAGCCCGGCAAGCGCCGCGGGGCTGCCGGGCACCACTTCCGCAACATGGACCGCCGTGTTGCCGGGAAGGCTGAAATGGCGCACGACACGCGTGGCAATCGGTACCGTGGCACCCGACACGCCGATGTAGGCACGGCGCACCCGGCCATGGGCAAATATCTGGCTAATGACCCATTTTGCCGTATTGATTCCCGTGGCAAAGCAAATTGCCTGGGCTTGCGGGATCATGGCGGTGTTGACGCCGATGACGCGCCCCCTGGAATCGACCAGCGGTCCGCCGGAGTTTCCCGGATTGAGCGCCGCATCGGTCTGGATGACATCGTGCATCAACCTGCCCGACTTGGTGCGCAGCGTTCGGCCAAGTGCCGATACGACACCGGTCGTTACAGACTTCGAATAGCCAAGCGGATTGCCGATGGCGATGGCCACCTGGCCCACTTTCAACCGGGACGAATCGCCGAATTCCGCGTAGGGCAGCGCGCCCGGAGAGCCGATGCGCAACACTGCCAAATCAGAATCCGGATCGTTGCCGACGAGGTCGGCATGAAAGCGCGTGTCATCGTTGAGGCGGACGGTGATCTCCTCCGAGCCCTCCACAACGTGACTGTTGGTGAGCAAGTAGCCGTCGGGGGTGAAGAGAAAACCCGAACCGCTGCCCTGTTCGGTGCGGCGATTGCGCGAAGCTGCCGGGGCGCGCGCGCCGCGGGCGGGCCCCGCCACCTCGATGAAGGTGACTGCGGGCGCGACGCGCTCCAGGGCGCCGATCACCGCGCCCGAATAGGCATCGAGCAACGGCCCGTCATCGAGCGCGTCGGCGCCCGGCGGCGCGTTCCGATCTGCGCTTACCGCGGCGTTCCCGTCATTGGCTAGCCATTGTGGCCTCAGCATGTTCAGCTCAGGATGATTTTCGGCTGCGCGGAGAGGCCTTCCACGATCAGCCGGTTAACGCGCCGTACGAAGATGGCCGGATCGTCCAGCTCACCGCCTTCTGCGAGCATCGCCTGGTCGTAGAGTACGTGAGCGAGATCGGAAAATGACGCATCGTCCTGCGTGTGCTTCAACCGCTCCACCAGGGGATGATTCGGATTTACCTCGAGGATGGGCAGCGTGGCGAAAGGATTGTTTTGTCCCGCCTGCTTCAAGATGCGGCCCATGCGCAAGCTCATGCCGAATTCACCGGCCACCAAAACGGCGGGCGAATCAGTGAGGCGAGCAGACACTTGCGCGCTCGCGATTTTGCCCAGGAGATTCTTGCCGAGCCGATCCAAGGTATCCTTGAAAGCACTCTCCGCAGCCGCCTTCTCGGGAGTCTCGATGGCCGAGGCCACGTCCGCCGCCGAGCTCGCCACATTGGCAAGCGTTTTGCCCTCGAAGTCGTGCAAATGCGCGGCCACCCACTCATCGATTCGATCAGTCAGCAGCAACACTTCCATGCCCTTGGCGCGAAAGCCTTCTAGGTGGGGACTGTTGCGCGCAGCGGTCAAGGAATCCGCGGTCAGATAGTAAATGGCCTTTTGGTCGGGCTTCATGCGCGAGACGTACGCCTCGAGCGTAACCCCCGGCGCATGGGCGCCCCGCGCATCGTTGTCGTCCGCGGTGGAATTGAATCGCAGCAATTTTGCGATCCGAACCTTCTGCCCCGGATCGTCGATGATGCCTTCCTTCAAAACCGCGCCGAAGGTTTTCCAAAACTCCGCATACTCTTGGGGATTGTTCGCCGCCAGGTCCTCGAGCATATCCAAGGAACGCTTGACCAGCGCTGATTTGATCTTCTCCACCGTGCGATTGTTTTGCAGCAGCTCGCGCGACACGTTGAGCGGCAGGTCGGATGAATCGACCAGCCCGCGCATGAAGCGCAGGTACGGCGGCAATAGCTCCGCTGCCTTGTCCATGATGAATACGCGCTTTACTTAGAGGTGAATGCCTCCTTTCTGTTCGCGGTCGAACAGGTCGAAGGGTGCGCGCGTCGGCAAATACAGCAGCGATGTATATTCGATATTTCCCTCGACCTTGTTGTGCGCCCAAGCACGCGCCTCTTCCGAATCATGGGTCAAGTGCTTGTAGAAGGCCTGGTAGTCCTCGTCCTTCAGCTCCGATTTCGGCCGCGTCCAAAACGCCTTCGCTTGATTCAAAGTCTCGGCGCTGTCGCCCGCCTTCAAGATCACCGGGATGCTCAGATGATCCGAGTATTTGCGCACCAGCTGGCGCAAGCGCGCCGGCTCCAGGAATTCTTTGTCCTCATCTCGCAGGTGCAGAATGACTTCGGTGCCACGTTCGGTTTTGTCGCTAACTTGAATCTGATACTGGCCCTCGCCGTCGGAGTCCCAACGCACCGCCGGGGCATCGCTGCGTTTGCTCAGCACGGTGACTTTGTCCGCCACAATGAACGCGGAATAGAAGCCGACGCCGAACTGGCCGATCAGCTGAGCGTCCTTGTCAGAATCGCCGCTCAAGGTCTCCAGGAATCTCTTGGTGCCCGAGCGCGCGATTGTGCCCAGATTGTCGATGATCTCAGCCTCGCTCGTGCCGATGCCGTTGTCCTTGATGGTCAATGTCCCGGCAGCACTGTCGGGCGTCAAGGTGACCGAGAGGGAGTCGG
>JAQGOD010000051.1 GCA_028293775.1 Gammaproteobacteria bacterium | reverse complement strand
GTGGCGCTGGTCGCGGCATCCGAATTATTTCTTCGAATGGTTCGGCTGGCTGGCCTATCCGGTGATCGCGATCTCCCCCGATTATCCCTGGGGCTGGGCGACGCTGCTGGCGCCGGTCTTCATGTACTGGATAATGGTGCACGTCACAGGAATCCCCCCGCTCGAGGCGCAGATGCTGCGCTCGCGCGGCGCGCGCTATCGCACCTACCAGACGCATACCAGCATGTTCTTTCCCCTGCCGCCGCAGAAAGGAGCGATCTGATGCGTTTCGTTTCCTCGATTATCGGCACCGCCGAGCGCGTGCCGCTCCCCGACCTTGTAATCCGCGCCGCGATCCAGCGGATGTGCTCGCGCGCCGCGACACGGCTCGCCAGCGGCAATGCCGCGAGCGACGCCTGCTTCGCCGATGAAATGGCCACGCGGTATATCGCCGAATATACCGACGAGGCCAACACCCAGCACTACGAGGTGCCGCAGGCGTTTTTTGCGAAGGTGCTGGGACCGAGCCGGAAGTATTCATCGTGCTTCTACAAGGAGCCGGCGTCGACGCTAAGGGAAGCCGAAGAAGAGTCGCTGCGACAGACCGTCGAGCATGCCGACCTGCATGACGGCCAGTCGATCCTCGATCTCGGTTGCGGCTGGGGCTCGCTGTCGCTGTGGGTGGCGCGGCAGTTTCCGCATGCGCAGGTCACCGCGGTGTCGAATTCGAATTCGCAGCGCATCCATATCGAGGGCGAGGCCGCGTCACGGGGCCTGAAAAACCTGCGCGTCGTCACCCAGGACATGAACGTATTCGACCCGCAACAAGAGTTCGACCGCATCGTCTCGGTGGAGATGTTCGAACACATGATGAACTGGCGCGAATTGCTGACGCTGGTGCGGTCGTGGCTCAAGCCCGACGGCCGCTTCTTCCTGCACATCTTCACCCACCGTACCGGCGCCTATCGCTTCGACCGCGCGGACCGCGAAGACTGGATCGCGCAGCATTTCTTCACCGGCGGGGTGATGCCCAGCCATCATCTGATCCGGCAATATGCCGACCTGCTCGAAGTCGAAAAGGAATGGCGCTGGAGCGGCGCGCATTATCAGCGTACCGCGCTCGACTGGCTGGCGAATTTCGACGCGCACCGCGAGGAGATCGACGGCATCCTCCGCCCGGTCTACGGCAGCGATACGAGCTTATGGATGCGGCGCTGGCGCTGGTTCTTCCTCGCAACCGCGGGCCTGTTCGGCTATGCCGGTGGCAGCGAATGGGGCGTCAGCCATTACCGGATGCGGGCGCGGTAGACCGCGTGCCGCGGACGCGGCGCCGCACGTGACGGTCGGCTATCTTTAGGTTCCTGCTACGGAACTTGGTGGAACCCGTTCCAAAAAATTAATCAATAAGAGGAGTTCTGAACGGCGTTCGCATCGGATTTGTGATCACGGAACGATTTGGGCGCCAAATCGGCCCGGCCCAAGGGTTGATTCGGTGCAAAAATATCACATTCAACACTTTTATGATTTGCAGGCCTTGATTTCAACCCATGGGAGTTGCTTCGCCGCGCCACAAGCAACTATCATAAGTTGCGACATTAGTCGCGACTGTTCTTTTGTTCATGAGTGATAGGGGGGTAACATGTTGAAGTTTGTAACCGCACTGTCTGCTGTGGCGATCATGGGGTGGGTTCTCGTCGGCTCTGCGGCCACCGCAAGCGCCGGCTACGGCTACGGCAAATCCGGTTGTTGTGGGCACAGCAAGCCCTCATACAGCTACTCGACCAAGAAGGTGCACAAATACATTAGGCATACCCGCGACGTGTGGCGCACCCGGTACGTGCATCGCACGAAACGTTATGTGCATGTGACACGGATCCAGCCGATCTACCACATTCGCAAGGTGACGCGCGTGCACACCAGGATCGTCGCCGTGGTGCGCCCGATTCATGTGCGGATAACCAAGTATCTGCCGCCCAAGCGATACGTGACCAGCAGCGTGGTCCATCTCCGGCCGCAGTGTGCTTGCTCTTCCTATCGGCGCTATTGACGGAAGCAGGCATTTGTTGAAACGACGCGCGGCAGCCTGGCTGCCGCGCGTCTTTTTATACATGGCCGGGTTTTTTTAGTTCGGTTTGCTCTCGCGCGCGGCAACCGTGGCCTTCAGACATGCGATCGGGCAGACCGGGGCTCGCCCGAGAATTTTTTGTAAGGAAGCCTGCGGGCCGCTCTGGCAAAACTGCCGAATCAGGGTTTTGTCCTCGGTGCCGAAATTCGGGATGCCGCACGACGACGCCATCACCTTTTCGGCGCGTCCCCACAGCTCCGAGACGGTCTTTGCGACGCGCGGCTCAAGCAAGCCGTTCCAGGTCGCAGGCTCGCTTTGCTCCGCCCGCTCGGCATAAAGCGCCACGAACGCCATCAGCGCCGCGAGCCCGTCACGATGATCGACTTCATCGCCAGCTTCAACGGGGTCGCGCGAACGGCTCAAATTTACCGCGGTGTTGAGATCGTGCGTGTAGGCATTGAGCTCATCGAGCAGATAGAGGAAATCGGTCGACGAGCTGGAACTGCCCGGCCGCAGGTAGGTCGTGACGAAATCGCTTGCCTTGAATTTTCC
>JAQGOD010000019.1 GCA_028293775.1 Gammaproteobacteria bacterium | reverse complement strand
TTCATACCGTCGCGACCACTGCAGGGTGTTCAAATAGGGCTCCAACCATAAGGCGATCGACGGCATGAAGGAGGCTGAGGCGTGGAAGGCTTCCGACAAGAGATCCGCCCGGCGCGTGATGAAAATTGCGCATCCCATCGTCGTCGCGAACCATTTGTGAGCGTCGATTGTGACCGAGTCGGCGCGGCCGATACCGTCGAGCACGCCGCGGAGCCGGTCGGATGCGATCAGCGCGCCGCCCCACGCCGCATCGACGTGAAACCAAAGCCCCTGCTGTTTGGCGATATCCGCG
Source organism: Gammaproteobacteria bacterium (assembly GCA_028293775.1). The sequence goes on along the minus strand of JAQGOD010000019.1, from coordinate 3,009 downwards.
CAGGCATGCAAGGGATCGATCATCCCGCCGCCGGTGGTTCCCGCCGTCGCGGCCACCATCACAGGCACAGCTCCCGCCGCGCGGTCTTCGAGAATGGCTCGAAGCAGCGCCTTGGGGTCCATGCGGCCGCAACCGTCGGTATCGACCAGGCGCAATGCCGTGCGACCGATGCCTGCCTGGTGCGCGATCTTGAGCCAGGCAATGTGGCAGTCGCGCGAGGTATAGAATCTCACCGGCCCGGCGAAGGCGCGCGCCCCATCGGCGGCGAATTTCGCGTGACCAGCGGTGAGTGCGCAAAGCAGCGCGGTGTAATTCGCTTCAGATCCGCCGGTGGCGAAGTGTCCCGTGGCTTCGTCGCCGAAAGAAGCTCGGCGCGCGACGGCTTTGATGACGTGCCCCTCCAGCGCTACGGGTACGGGGGAAGAGCCCGAACTGGCCAGCTGCGGATTGAAGCTGGCCGCAATATGATCGGCGCACTCCGAAGGGAAATTCGCGCCCGGATTGAAGAGCCCAAAATAGCGCGGGTTGGCCATTTGCACGATACCGGTTTCCATGCGCGCCGTTGCCCAGCGCAACGCCTCCTCGAGCGGGCGCGGTGCGCCAAAATCAAAAGTCTCGAGTTCGGCGCGGAACGTCTGCATATCAATGGTGGGTACGACCGATCCCGACTGAATGCGCCTACGCGCCGCTTCCAATTCGAGCGTCAACCAGCCGGCGATCCGCTCTCGGTCGCAGATTCCAGGAAATAGCGCCGGGATAGGCTCCGGCAGTGAATCGGGATTCACACGCGCGCGCCGAGAGCTTGGTCCAAATCGACCAGGATGTCGTCGATGTGTTCGATGCCCACGCTCAGCCGAATGCTCCCCGGGCCCACGCCCGCCGCAAGTTGTTCCTCTGAACTCATTTGCCGATGCGTCGTCGATGCAGGATGGCAGGCCAGGGATTTCGCATCGCCTAGATTTACCAGGCGCTTGAATAGCTTGAGCGCATCGTAGAATCGCATCGCGGCCGGCAAGCCACCGTGTATTTCGAAGGTCATGAGCGAGCACGCCTTGCCGCCGAGGTATTTTTGCACCAGCGGGTAGTAGGGGCTGTCGGCAAAGCCGGCGAAGTTCACCGATTCCACGCGCTTGTCGGCACGCAGAAACTGCGCGACCATGAGCGCATTTTCAACGTGCCGTTCCACCCGCAATGCCACGGATTCTATGCCTTGCAGGAGTAGAAATGCTCTCATCGGGGAGAGCTCCGCGCCCACGGTGCGCTGATACACGCTGCGGCAGCGCCCGATGAATGCTGACGCGCCGAAGTGCTCGGTGTACACCAAACCGTGATAGGACTCGTCGGGTTGCGTGAACATGGGATAGCGAGCCGCGTGTGTGCCCCAAGGAAACCGCCCGCAATCAACGATGATGCCGCCCAGCGTCGTACCGTGTCCGCCCATGAACTTGGTCAAGGAGTGCACGACCACATCGGCGCCGTACTCGATGGGCCTGACCAGCATGGGCGTCGCAACAGTATTGTCCACGATCAAGGGCATGGAGTGCTTGTGCGCGAGGCGTGCGAGGGCCTCCAGATCGCAGACATTGCCGGCGGGATTGCCGACCGTCTCGCAAAACAACGCCCGCGTGTTTTCATCGATCAAGGCTTCAAGATCTGCCGCGCGGTCGGATTTCGCAAAACGAACTTGGATGCCCATCTTCGGCAAGACATGGGCGAACAAGGTGTAGGTCGTCCCATACAGCTGCGGCACCGACACCAGATTGCGGCCCATCTCCAGTGCATTCATTGCGGCATAGAACAACGCCGTTTGTCCCGAGCTTACGCTCAGCGCGCCAATCCCTCCCTCGAGTTCCGCGACGCGCTGCTCCAAGATGTCAGTAGTCGGATTGCTGATGCGCGTGTAGCGATATCCGGGTACCTCCAAGTTGAACAAGGCAGCACCGTGCTCGGCGCTATCGAAAGAGTACGCAACCGTTTGATAAATCGGAACGGTCACCGCTTTGGTCGTGGGGTCGGAGTCGAAGCCTCCGTGAATGGCAATCGTTTCGCGCTTCATTCGTGCAGGTTGTGGCTGGAGATAGCGCCAGTGTATATCGAACGATGCGGGCAGTCGTGGTATGGTTCGCAATTCCTTGGATGACGTTTTAAATGACCATTTTCGCGACGCAGCCGGGCCACGCCGGCCATAAATCCGCGCGCGACGCGTGGCTTCGGGCGCTGCAAAGAACCGCCGGCATCGCCGAGCGAGCGGTAACGCTGCCGCAGCTCATCGAGGGCTTGAGCGCCAAGTTCCACGCCCAGCCAGCACTGTCCTCGCCCGAAGCGTCGCTCACTTACGCGCAGTTGAGCGCTCGATGTAATCAGTATTCTCGCTGGGGCATATCGCGAGGGCTTGCAAGCGGCGATGTGGTCGCGCTGCTGATGCAAAACTGTGCGGAATACGTGGCCGTCTGGCTTGGACTTTCACGCATCGGGGTGACGGTGGCGCTGATCAATTCTCAGCTCGCCGGAGACGTATTGGCGCACTCGATCAACATCGCGGGCCCCAAGTATCTGATCGCGGGCGCGGATCTGGCGCCGCGCATCGGCGCGATCCGTCCACACTTACCCAAGCACCTTCGGTACCGGGTGCTTGGCACGAGCCGCAGCGATTTCGTGCCGCTCGCCACGGAGTTGGGTGCTTTCTCCGGAGAGTTGCTGCCGGACGCGGAGCGCTTGGGTCCTTCGATGGACAGCACGGCGTTGTATGTCTACACCTCCGGTACGACGGGCCTGCCGAAGGCGGCGAAGGTCAGTCATTACCGGCTCATGCAATGGAGCCATTGGTTCGCCGGCATGATGGATACCCAGCCGAGCGATCGCATGTTCAATTGCTTACCGCTTTATCACAGCGTCGGCGGCGTGGTGGCCAACTTCGCCACGCTGGTGAGCGGCGGCACGGTGGTGATCCGCCCCCGGTTTTCGGCGTCGGACTTTTGGCGCGACGTGCGCGACGAAGGCTGTACGCTG
>JAQGOD010000003.1 GCA_028293775.1 Gammaproteobacteria bacterium | reverse complement strand
CGCACAACAGGGTCGGAGAAAACAACGGCACCGCTGATAAACCAGACGTGGCCTGGCTGGGGCATGCGCTGACGCGTACTTACAGCGGCGGACTGTCGCAGATCCTCACGAAGAATTTCATCGCGGACGTGAATCTGCAGGTCATAACCGACGCAGGCTACCTCGCCAACCCTTATCGGTCGATCCGCTATCTCGATCCGACCAATATTGCCAAGGGCTACAGCTTGGCGACCCAAGTCTATCCGCAAACACATACGAGCACCGCTGTGCAGGTGCAGGCGAAATACTATTTGCCCTGGCGTGCGGCGGTGACGGGTCTGTATCGATACTTCACGGATACCTGGAGCGTGGTCGGCAACACCTACGAGCTCGATTACACGCACCCAATCAGCAACAAGTGGATTTTCGAAGGGCGTGCACGCTATTACAAGCAGAGCGCGGCGAGCTTCTATAGCGATTTGTTCCCGTTCGCCGGCTCGCAGAACTTCACAGCCCGCGATCAGAATCTTGCAGCGTTGAACAACACGACAATCGGCGGCAAAGTCACGTACGCGTTCCTACCCGAGGGTTGGAAGATATTCAAGCGCGGCACGGTTACCGTGGACGTCAGCCGCATCAAATTCAACTACCTCGATTTCCGCGATATCAAGGACTTCGGCCCGCCGCAGTACAAGCCCGGATCTGAGCCTCTGTACCAATTCAGCGCCATGGTTTATCAGGCCTATATATCCATTTATTTCTGAGCGGTGCGCGCTCGAGCGCGCCACCAGCAAAGCGTCATGGGAAGCAGCGCGCTGCTTATGGCAATCGTATCCGCCACCCAGTCCCAGAAATCCCGATCTCGGCGCACCTGAGGCATGCCTTGCACGATTTCGATCAACGCCCCGAAGCCCGACAACAGCGCGGCAAGGAGCACCAAGTTACGCTTCGGAAAAGCGGCAACCGCAAGAGCTGTAAGGACATAAAAAGCGATGAAATGCGTCGCCTTGTCCCAAGGCGTCAAGCGCAAGACATGTGTGGCAGGGGCCACAGCGCTGTAAAAAGTGAACAAGAGCGCCGTGAAGAATACGAGTCGCGCAGCGTTGATCAATAGCGGTATGCTTGGCACGGGAATCTCGCAAAGAGCGAAGAATAGCAGGAAGATGCCGATGAGCCGCAACCCCAAGATCGATACCGTCACCCGAAGAACGCTGGTCCGAGCACTGCTGATTGGAGGTGCGATTTCTGCGGTGAGCGTACCGCGCCGCTCATTTGCGCAAGCCGCTCCGCATCTCGATGTCAAAGACCCGGCTGCGGTTGCCGTGGGATACGTCGAGAACGTCAATCAAATCGATTTGAAGAAATATCCAGGCTACCTCAAGGGCTCCACTTGCGAGAATTGCTCGTTGCTGCAGGGCACGGCCGGCGCGAACTACCGCCCTTGCAGCTTGTTCGCGAACAAACTCGTCGCCGTCAGCGGCTGGTGCAGCGGATGGTCTGCGGAAATATAGCCATCTCTGACGTGTACGCCGATGGCCGGGAAGTCGACGAAGAAACCATCGATACCGCGGCTCAAGTAGCGCTGAATCTCGGCTTCGAGGTTTCCACGCCCCCCGGGCGCGCTACCCGCTTTAAGATCGTTCGGTAAAAACTCGTTTTCGGCACGGAACGTCCACGCGTGCACCTTGAGGTTCTGCGCATGCGCAGCTTCCACCCCGTCCTTAGTCGCCAGGGCTTTCGCGATGCCGATAGCATCGGCATATTTTCCGATTTCCGCCAAATCGCCGAGTTGGTGCTCCAGCAATTGGACTAACGGCAATGGCGTCATGCTGCGCAGTTGACGCAGATTCGTCGGCTCGAAAGATTGGATAAAGACTGGCGAGCCGCTCATCGCATAGCCGTAGCGCGCGAGCGCATCCAGGAGCGCCAGTTCCTGCGGCAACCCGATTCCCGCAAAGTGGCTCGGGTGCTTGGTTTCCGGATAGACCCCAATCCGCCGATCCCCGCCCGCCTTCCGGTTGGCACTCATTACCAGCTGCATAATCTCATCGAATGTCGGTACGCAGAACTGGCCGTCGTACGTTACGTTTTGCGGTCGCAATTGCGGTAAGCGTTCGCGAGCCCGCAATCGCTTGATCTCGGACAATGAAAAGTCTTCCGTGAACCACCCCGTCATGGATTCGCCATCGATGATCTGCGAGCGGCGGCGCGAGGCAAATTCCGGATGGTCTGCCACGTCGGTCGTGCCGCTGATTTCATTTTCGTGCCGCGCGATCAGCACGCCGTCGCGGGTCATTACCAGATCCGGCTCGATGTAGTCAGCACCTTCCTCTATCGCCAACCGATAAGACTCGATGGTGTGCTCGGGACGCTCACCGCTCGCTCCTCGATGTGCAATAACGAGTATCTTAGACACTTGGATGCCCTGTTTTCCCCAGGGCATCCAGTGTAAGCCTTATCGCGGCGGCGTTAGGAGCAATCGGTTCGGATCGTATGCCGACATAGGGCTCGCCGAGCCGGGAACCCATAGCGAACGCAGCTGCGTGCGCGGCTCGCCCCAATCCGCGCGCAGCGAAGTGGGCTGCGCCGCGAAAGCAGCGCAGATTGCGAAGGCGGCGGCGGCACCGACCGTAACTCTTCGACGATGAACTCTTCGATGCATCGTACTTCTCCGATTACGCCAAATGC
>JAQGOD010000516.1 GCA_028293775.1 Gammaproteobacteria bacterium | reverse complement strand
GCCGATGTGTACGACCAAGAGTTGGCGATTGCCGTGCAGAATTTCCAGCGTGAACATCGGCTCAACGTCGATGGCATCGCCGGAGTCCAAACCCAAGTCGTGCTCGATACCGCCTTGGCCGATCCGAGCTCGCCTCTATTGCTGTCCGGCGCGCTGCGCGGCGGTTAGGAATTTTTATGTCATTCATTCTCGACGCATTGAAGAAATCGGAAATCGAACGCCAGCGCCAATCCATGCCTGGACTCATGGACACGCCCTCGGCCCGGCGGCGCGGCTGCTTGCCGCTCTGGGCGGTGCTGCTCGGCGCCCTGTTGGTGATCAACGTTGCGGTGCTCGCCGTGATCTTGATGCGAAATTCCGTGCCGGCCGGCGCCACCCCGGTTGCCGCACCGAAGAAACGTGCCGACGCGCCAGGCGCCGATGCGCCGCGCGCCGACGCGCCGGCGGCGGCCTCGGACACGCAGCCGCCGCTTCAGCATTTCAGTCCCTTAGACCGGCCACCGGTCTATGCCCCGGAAATTCCCGTGACTGCGGCGGACGGATCTTCCTCGGACAGCGGCGCAGCGGCGCCCGGCGCAGGTCCGCTCGCTCTTCACGCCGCTCCGCAGCGTTCCGCGCCGCGGCCTGCGCTGCGCCGGCCCGAGCCGGTATTGATCGACGAAGATGCCCAAGCTGACAACGCGGAAGTGTTGCCCTCGATCAACGAGCTCAACCTGTCGGGGACGCAGGCCTTGCCCGAGCTGCACTTGGACGTGCATGTCTACGCGACCAAGCCGGCCGAACGTTTTGTTTATATCAACATGCGCAAGTATCACGAAGGCAATTCCCTGTCAGAAGGCCCGGTGCTCGAGCGCATCCGCCGCGACGGCGTGGTTTTAAGCTACCGAGGATTGCGGTTCTTTATGCCGCGGCAATCATGATCTACCGCCGTCGGCCAAGCGACGCAGCGCATCACCCGTTATCCGGTAGTTGACCCAGCTCGCGTCGGACTGCGCGCCCAGCGATTCGTAAAAATCACGCGACGGTCGGTTCCAGTCGAGGACTTGCCATTGAAAACGGCCGCAGTCGCGCTCCAGCGCCAACGCGGCCAGAAACTTCAGCATGGATTTGCCGATAGCACGCCCGCGGTACTGCTGGCGCACGAACAGATCTTCCAGGTACAGCCCCGGTTTTCCGAGAAAAGTGGAGAAATTGTGGAAGTACAACGCGAAGCCCGCCTCGTCGCCGTCGATCCGGGCAATCAGCGCTTCAGCGCGAGGCGTCGCGCCGAACAGCGCCTTATGTATGGACGCCTCGGTAGCGATGCTCTCATGCCGCAATTTTTCGTAATCGGCTAGTTCATTGATCAGGCAAAGAATCAGCGGCACATCCGCCGGTGTTGCGGGTGAGATGTTGAGCGCGGAAGGTTGTGCCATGGCTTCAAGTCCCAGTGGGCGCGTTGTGCCCGATCATGCGATGATAATCCCATGCGCAAGATTTTAACCCTGACCATGAGCGGTTTGGTGACCGTTCTGCCGTTGGCTCTGACGGTGTATGTGATCTGGTGGCTGGTGAATACGGTGGAGGGCTGGCTGCGCCGTGCGCTCATCGCCCTGCGACTGGTCAGTCCCGAGCATTACTGGCCCGGCTTGGGATTGATCGCAGGTTTCTTGATGTTGCTGTTTGTGGGCAGCGTGGTCAATGCATATGCAGGCCGCATTTTGCTCAAGTACTGGGATGATTTTTTGGGCCGGATCCCGTTTGTAAAAACACTGTACGGCGGCTTTCGCGATGTCGTGAGCTTGTTGCCTTCCGGCAGCGGCGAGAAGCGCGATCTGCAGCGCGTGGTGCTGGCGCACTTTGCCGACGTTCATGCCATCGGGTTTGTTACACGCGAAGACGTGCCCACGGTATTGTTCGCGCATGGTGGTCAAGATTGGGTGACGGTCTATTTTCCAATGAGTTACGCCTTTGGCGGCTATACCATTTATTTGCCCAAGGACCGGGTTCAGCCGCTGGACATTTCCGTCGAGGACGCGATGCGCCTGGCGATCACCGCAGGTCTAACAGCTGCCGGCAAGCGTAACAACTTTTAGCGGCTGGTTTGACTCGTGGTCAAACGTGCATTCAAATTTTTGATTCCGGTTCTTGCTCTGTGCCACCTAGGCGCAGCAGCGGCGAGCGCCGTTCCGCAAGCGTATTCCAATTCAGAACTCTATAAATTCAAAGCCTGGCGCGAGCAAGCCGTGCGCGTGCTTGCGGCCCGCGCGGATGCCAATTCCTTGGCGACCGCCGCGGCTTTGAGTTTCAGCGGCCGCGCGGTGCCTTCTGCCGCGGCCGCGGCGCTGCAACTGATCGCGCGCGCCAGCGAACTGTCCCCGGACAGCGCGGCAATCGATTGGCTGCATTTGCAGCTGTGCGCGGCAAGCCCCGGCTGCGACAGCCGAGATGTTGCGACCGTGTTGCGATGGGTGGATCCGGACAACGGCGCCGCATGGCTGGCGAGCTTGTCGACCGCCCACAAGGACAAAGATACAATCGAGATCGATCGAGTGCTTGCCGACATGGCGCGCGGCACCCGCTTCGATCTTTACTACAATCAGCTCCTGGTGCTCATGTTCGATGCGTTGAGCGCGGTGCGACGTCAATTGCCGAGCGGCGTGATTGCCTCGGACGCTGCGAAATTTACCGCACTCGCCGGCGTCGCCCGTGCGGAACTCATTCCGCCGCTGGCGCCGTTGGCAGCGGTTTGCCGGGAGCCCGCCGTGGGCGAACGGCGCGAAAATTGCCTGAAACTCGCGAAAATCATGCAGAAAGGCGACACCGTCATCGTGCAAATGACCGGCTTCAATATCGAGAAATTTCTGCTGCCGCCTGAAAGCAGGGAAGCCAAGAGTGCGGCGGATCGCAAGCGCCTGCTCGAGTGGCGCACGGCGGCCGCGGAGAACTTAGATGCTTCGATCTTGCCCTGGACGCGAAACACGCGGACCCGGTCGCGGCTCGCGGAGATGCGCTTGAGGCCGCGTGAGGAAGATGTTTGCATTGCATTGTTGAGGGAACACAAAATGGCGCTCGAACCGGCGGAGAATCACCGATGATCGATTTGTACTATTGGCCCACGCCCAACGGCCACAAAATTACTTTATTTCTGGAAGAAACGGAGATGCCTTACAGCATCGTGCCCGTGAATATCGGCAAGGGCGAGCAGTTCAAGCCGGAATTCCTGGCTATCTCGCCGAACAATCGAATGCCGGCCATCGTCGATCACACGCCGCTGGAGCGCGGCGCGCCCATCTCGGTATTCGAATCCGGTGCGATACTCGTGTATCTCGCGGAGAAGAGCGAGCAATTCATTCCCAATGACTCGCGCGGCCGAGTCGAGGTTTTGCAGTGGCTGTTCTGGCAAGTGGGCGGACTCGGCCCGATGGCCGGACAGAACCATCATTTCGCGAGATACGCACCCGAAAAAATTCCCTATGCCATCGATCGTTACGTCAAAGAGACCAATCGTCTCTATGGCGTGTTGAATAAGCGGCTGGCCGACCGGGAGTTCGTCGCCGGCGCCTATTCCATCGCCGACATGGCGTGCTATCCATGGATAGTTCCCTATGAGTCGCAAGGGCAGAGGCTGGAGGATTTTCCGCATCTGAAGCGATGGTTCGAGGCCGTCAAGGCGCGTCCGGCCACCGTCCGAGCCTACGAGAAGGGCGCCGAATTCAGCAGCAGTCCGACCATGACCGAAGAGGCGAGGAAAGTACTGTTCGGTCAAACGGCTGATAGCGTTACTAAGCGCTGAGCGTCGGTTTGACATAATCTTGCGGCTTGACGGCGCCGACCGTTAGTGCTGTAATTTCTGTCATGACAGAAATAGAAGAAAAGACTTTCAGCACCCTGGCCCCGGCGGTGAGACGATTCGTCGCGCATTGGGGCAGCATGGGCGATCATTGGGGCGTCAATCGCTCCGTCAGCCAAGTGCACGCGCTCTTGTACCTGTCCGAGAAGCCGCTCGCTGCCGAAGATATTGCGGCGGCGCTGGGAATGGCGCGCTCAAATGTATCGACGTCGTTGCGTGAATTGCAATCTTGGGACCTGATTCGCCGCGCCCCGGTGCTCGGTGACCGCCGGGACTTCTTCGTAGCGGAGACCGACATCTGGGCGGTCGTGACCCGTATCGCGGCGGGCCGCAAGGCGCGCGAACTCGATCCTGCCGCGGCTGCGCTGCGCGACTGTCTGGCGGCCGCTTCCACCGACAAGGATGTGAGTGAGGTGGCCGTTGCGCGGCTTAGGGAGATGTTGGATTTTGTCGATCGCAGCGGCCGCTGGTACGAGCAG
>JAQGOD010000487.1 GCA_028293775.1 Gammaproteobacteria bacterium | reverse complement strand
GAATACTTGGCTTCCCGGGCCCCCTATATCTACCGTTCGCACCAGCTCGCCGCCTCCACGGACGGCGCAGATACCGAGCGGCTGAGTGTGCAAGTCGAGAATGCGGGACTGCTGGAAACGTGGTTCGGCCAGGGATCGGGGCCGATCGATGCCATGGTGAAAGCCGCCGAATTGCCCTTCGATGTGCTTTCTTATGAGGAACACTCGCGGGGCAAAGGGAGCGCCGCCAAAGCGGTCTCTTATATTGAGATCACCACGCGTTCGCGTCGAACCTTGTTTGGCGCCGGGATGCACCCAAATATCATTACGGCGTCGCTGCTTGCGCTTTTGTCGGCCATTAATCGCAGCATTGCGCAGGGCGCCCTCCCCTTGAGAGAGGTACGTGTTCGCACGGGAACTTGAGGTTTTGGGGGTAACCCGATGAATGACGTGGTTAAAGGTCCGCGCATGACTGCGGAACCAACCGCATTGCTGCGGTATCTTATAAACAGAGCTGATTTTTACCGCCCTAGTTGAATGGCGGGCAGAATCGGATATAGTGCGCAGCTTCACAAACTGAGCTGATCGATCCCATTGATTTCAGGGGCTTTTCTCCAAAAATGAGCGAACGCGAAGACGAACATTTCGATATCGACGATGAGTTTCTCGGCGAAGCCGAAGAAGCGCACGATTTCGATCCCCTCATCGAGCGCACCGAACGCCGCCCTAAAGCGGTGGCCGCGGGCAAACGCGGTAAGGCTGCATGGAGCAGGGTAGAAGACGTGCTGGCCGAGCGGCAGCTGGAAAAGGAACTGCGCGAAATATTCGAGGACGATTAGGTTTGGCATTTAGATAATCGTTTCACTCCGACGCCTAAGCGTTGGGTCTCGCGGGACTTCAAATCACATGTCTTCTCCTTCTCAGCTAGACCAAGCTCACGCTTGGCTTGTGCTCAAATTCGGCGGCACCAGTGTGTCCACCGTAGCCAACTGGCACAACATTGCGCAGGTGCTTGGCGCCCGTATCAGCGCAGGCTTTCGAGTCCTTGTAGTCCATTCGGCGCTCTCCGGCATCACCGACCGGCTCGAGTCGCTTTTGTTGGCGGCCATGGCCGGACGTCACGAGCCGGTTTTGCAACAGATCGAATCGGCGCACCGCGGCCTTGCCTTAAGTTTGGGCGTATCGCCCAATCCGCAATTCGAAAGTTTCGCGCGTGAGCTGCGCGTGCTGGCCGGCCAAGTCGCGGAAAGCCGCGCAATCGGCGATGCCGTGCGGGCGCGCATCATGGCCATGGGCGAATTACTGGCCACGACCTTAGGCGTCGAGTTCTTGAACGCACAGGGCATTGCCGCCTCGTGGGTGGATGCTCGCCAGGTGTTGCGTGCGGATGAGCGGCAAAATGCGACGCACACGGCCAGTCTTCTGTCGGCGACTTGCGATTTCGCTCCCGACTTGAGCTTGCAGTCCACCTGGACTTCCCTCGATCGAGTCGTGCTGACGCAAGGCTTCATCGCGGCGAATGCCGCCGGCGACACCGTACTGCTCGGGCGCGGCGGATCCGATACTTCCGCTGCGTACTTTGCAGCCAAGCTCAATGCGGCGCGCCTGGAGATTTGGACCGATGTACCCGGCCTGTTCAGCGCCAACCCGCGTGCCGTGCCCACGGCGCGGCTGCTGCGCCGGCTGCACTACGATGAAGCGCAGGAAATTGCCAGTAACGGCGCGAAAGTTCTGCATCCCCGCTGCATTTTGCCGGTGCGCCAGTACAGAATTCCACTGCATGTGTATGCAACGCAGGCCCCGGGTCTGGAAGGCACCGTGGTATCGGCCGACGTCCCCGACAGCGCCGCGCAAGTCAAAGCCATCGCAATAAGGAAGGGAATTACCTTGGTGTCGATGGAGAGCCCGGGGATGTGGCACCAGGTCGGCTTCCTTGCCGATGCCTTCCAGGTCTTCAAGCAGCACGGATTGTCGGTTGATCTTGTGTCGACATCGGAAACCAACGTCACGGTATCGTTGGACCCGAGTGCCAATACTTTGGACGCCGCGACCTTAAGCTCTCTGACGACCGGCTTGGGTGCCTTGTGCCGGGTAGAAATATTGGGGCCTTGCGCCTCGTTGAGTCTCCTGGGACAGAATATCCGCGGCATATTGCATGAGATGGGCTCCGCGTTTGAATTGTTTCAGGACCACAAGATTTATTTGGTCACGCAGGCCGCGAACGATTTGAACTTCACTTTCGTTATCGACGAATCCCAAGGGGATCGCTTGGTGCAGCAGCTGCACGAACGGCTCATCCAGAGCATCGGCTCGGATCGGGTGCTGGGGCCCACCTGGGCGCAATTGTTCTCCGAGAAAGACACGGGTGCGCGCCCGATCAATTGGTGGGAAGAACCGCAGAAGCGCAGCACACTGCTCGAGATCGCAGCGCGTGAATCAGCCGCCTTCGTCTACGACTCGCAGACTATCGACGCCACGTTGGCGGCGGTGCTGCGCATCAAGTCGGTCAAGCGATGGGCCTACGCGATGAAGGCGAACTGGCATGCGGAGATCTTGCGAAAGGTGTACGGCGCGGGACTGGCATTGGAGTGCGTCTCCCGCGGCGAGCTCGAGCATGCGTTCGCCTCGGTGCCGGCGCTGGAGCCCGAACGCGTCCTGTTTACGCCCAATTTTGCACCGCGAGCCGAGTATGAATTTGGTTTCGCCAAGGGCGTGCGCGTAACGCTGGACAATCTCTACCCCCTGAAGATGTGGCCCGAGGTATTTCGCGGCAGAGAAATATTCCTGCGAATCGATCCCGGGTTCGGCCGAGGCCACCATAGTCACGTGCGGACCGCAGGCGTGCACACGAAGTTCGGCATTCCGATCGCTGAAATCGACGAGTTGGTTGCGCTAACGAAGGCTGCGAGTGTGCGGGTAACCGGCCTGCATGCGCATAGCGGCAGCGGCATTTTCGATGTGGCCAATTGGACAGAAACCGGCGCGCTGCTCGGCGGATTAGCCCAGCGATTCCCGGATGTGAGGGTCGTGGATTTGGGCGGCGGCATGGGCGTTCCTGATCAATCGGGGCATAGCGAGATCGATCTGGACGCACTCGATGCCGGCGTAGCGGGGCTTGCGAAGACTTACCCGCACATCGAATTTTGGATGGAGCCAGGCCGATTTCTGGTGGCCAAGGCGGGTGTGTTGGTCGCCGTCGTCACGCAACTCAAGGGCAAGGGAGATGTGCGCTATGTCGGTGTCGCAACGGGCATGAATTCGTTGATTCGCCCGGCTCTTTACGGTGCACACCACGATATCCGTAATCTCACTCGCCTCGCGGAACCGATGAGTCATCGCGTAAATGTCGTGGGTCCGATTTGCGAGAGTGCGGATCAGCTCGGATCGGATCGTTGGCTTCCCAGCACGCAGGAAGGCGACGTAATTCTCATTGCCAACTGCGGGGCCTATGGATTCGCCATGTCGTCGAATTATAACCGGCGCCCTCCGGCGCGAGAGTTTATGATTTGATCATGCAAGACGTGGGCATCATAGGTTGGCGCGGGATGGTGGGTTCGGTGCTCCTCGATCGGATGCGGGAGGAGAATGACTTCGAACTCATCAACCCGACATTCTTCAGCACCTCTCAGGCCGGTGCGCCGGGACCCCTCGTGGGTGCATCCGCGACAACGGTGCGGGACGCCTACGACATCGCGGCCCTGTCCAGATTGCCCATGCTTATCAGCGCCCAAGGCGGTGACTACACTCAGGCCGTTCATGCACGCTTGCGAGCCGCAGGCTGGAAGGGCTATTGGATCGATGCGGCATCGACATTGCGCATGGAAAAAAATGCCGTGATCGTGCTCGATCCGGTCAATTTGCCCGTAATGCAAGCGGCACGGCAGCGCGGCATCAAGGATTTCATCGGCGGCAATTGCACCGTCTCGCTCATGCTCATGGCGGTCGCGGGCCTGCTGCGCGGCGGACACGTCGAGTGGATTACGGCAATGACTTATCAGTCAGCCTCGGGCGCCGGAGCGCAAAACATGCGTGAAATGCTCGAACAGATGGGGGTCGTGCACGGCGCGGCGGCAGCGCTTCTGAAGAATCCTGCCTCCAAGATTCTTGAGATCGACAAGGCTGTCAGTGCGGCGTTGTCGAACGACAAATTGCCTACCGAGCATTTCGGCGTGCCCCTCGCGGCAAGCCTTATTCCCTGGATCGACAAAGATTTAGGCAATGGCCAGAGTCGAGAGGAGTGGAAGGCGGGTGCCGAGGCCAATAAAATTCTCGGGTTCGAAGAGCGTCCCGTTCCCATAGAAGGTATTTGTGTCAGGGTGAGCGCCATGCGCTGTCATTCTCAGGCCCTGACCATCAAGTTGGCGCAGGATTTGCCCTTGGGCGAGGTAGAGCGCTTGATTGCAGAAGGCAATGAATGGGTACGAATTGTGCCCAACAACAAGGACGCGAGCATTCGAGCGTTATCTCCCGCCGCCGTGAGCGGCAAGTTGGAAATTCCCATAGGACGGCTGCGCAAGCTTTCCATGGGAGGAGAATTCCTATCCGCCTTCACGGTTGGCGATCAATTGCTTTGGGGTGCGGCCGAACCGCTGCGGCGCACTATGCGGTTTCTGCTTGCGCATGCGTGAGCAATCGAATCGGCACGGGATTGGCGTGCCACACTCCCTCGCAATATTCTCGGATCGTGCGGTCGGATGAAAACTTGCCGCTGCGCGCGGTGTTCAGGATCGACATTCTCGTCCAACGGTCAGTGTCTCGGTAGGCTTCCGAAACCTTATTCTGACAGTCGATATACGATTGAAAGTCCGCCAACAGCATGTATGGATCCTGATGGAGCAGGCCATCGATCAATGGCCTGAATAATTCTTGATCGCCCCGCGAGAAGAAGCCGCTGCGAATAAGATCGATCACATCACGCAGGCCCTGATTGCCATTGTAGTAATCCAGCGGCCGATACCCCCGCGCTTTCAGCGCATAGACTTCGGGCGTACTCAAGCCGAACAAGAAAAAGTTGTCGCCGCCGACTTCCTCGCGTATCTCGATGTTCGCTCCGTCCATGGTCCCAATGGTCAGCGCGCCGTTCATTGAAAACTTCATATTGCCCGTGCCCGAAGCCTCCTTGCCCGCCGTCGAAATCTGTTCCGACAGATCCGCA
>JAQGOD010000453.1 GCA_028293775.1 Gammaproteobacteria bacterium | reverse complement strand
GAGCGTCCGGCCGCCGAAAGCACCGCTGCATAGATTGCCATGCGCAGCGGCCGCTCCTGGGTGGACATGTCGAGCGACACGCGTGTGGGACCCGCATCGATCGAGGCGGTAAAATAAAGCAGGTCATTGCCACCGAACACCGGTGAGTCGGTTTGAATGAAGGAGTCTGCGAGTTCGTAATTTTTCGCAGCTGCGAAGCTGTGCAGCCGCACGCGTGTGAAGTAATTTTCCGCAACCACGGTGTACGCGATCCATTGGCCATCGGGCGAGAAATCAACCTTGAAGGGATTGCGCCGCGGGCTCGAATCGATGAGGTTCACCGTGCCATCCGAGAGATCGGTCGCATAGAGACGCAGATGGTTGTCTTGGAAAACGATTCGTCTGGCGTCGGGTGCCCAGCCTAACAAGGTGAAATAGCCCATTTTCCCCAGGACGTGACGCACGGGGCTTTGCAGTCCCTTGGCATCTCGTATCACCAGCGACTGGATACCGCCTTCGTCGCTCAAAAACGCGATGCGCTGACCGTCCTTGCTCCACAACGCATCAGACTCGCGGATCCCCGAGGTGGCCGTCAGGTTGCGCACTGAGCCATCCTTGACCGGAACACTGAAGACATCGCCGCGCGCCGTAATCAGCACGCGCTTGCCGGTCGGGGAAAGGCGCGCAGAGGTGATCGTCTTCGCCGCATCCTTCCACTGCGGCCGCGCCTGCTGCGATTGCAACTCCAGGTGTATCGGAATTGGCTGTATCTGTCCGCTGGCTACATCCAATGTCCTGAGCTGCCCGCCGGCCTCATAGACGATGCTGTGATCGTAGGCGCCGGCATTGCGCACGTCCCACTGCGTTTCATGCGTGAGTTGCCGCAAGGTGTGGGCGTGAGTGTCATATAGAAAAAGATTAGCCGCGCCCTCGTTGCGGTCGGAAATGAATGCCACATCATCGCCGATCCACATCGGATTGCTATCGGAAGCATTGAGGTGGGGAATCTTCTCCAGTTGGTTACCCAGGGGGTCGATGATCCAAATGGGCGGTGTGTCACCGCCGCGATGCTGACGCCAGCCGCTGACCCCGGAATAGGCCATGATGTACGGACGATAGGCGAGCCGCTTTCCATCGGGCGACCAGGTGCCCTCCACGGCGACCGCTTTCATCAGTTTCTTCTCGTACCCTCCTGCAACGGGCACTTCGTAGAGCTGGCCGCTGCGGCTGTTCGCGACCTCGCGGTTCGATGCGAACAACACCCTTTTGCCATCCGGACTCCAGCCTGTAACCATATCGGCGGCTGGGTGCCAGGTAAGGCGCTGCGGCTGACCACCCTCCGTTGGGACCACGTAGACATCGGTGTTGTTGTCGTAGGTGGCGGAAAATGCGATCCAACGGCCGTCGGGCGAGAAATGCGGCGAGAATTCCGGCGCCGGATGCGCCGTGATCCGCACCGGATGCCGGCCATCTCGATCGCTAACCCAGAGATCTCCGCCATAGACGAAGGCAAGGTGATCCTTTGAAATCGAGGGTTGGCGAAGCAGCCTTGTGCCGGAATCATCAGCCGCAATCGCGGGGGTAACGTGACACAGAAGAACAAATGCAACGAGTCGAACCAAAGATCCGCGCAGCGGCATAACACTCCCGTTTATTTTACTATCTATCGCGCCCGTAAAACGATTCGGTCAGCCTCTTCCGTGGCCTGCAAATCAAAGGCGCGCTCCAAGCTTCTCACCCATCCCGCGATGTTTTCGCGCTCTACGGTGCCGGTAATGACCAGCGCGCCCGCGTTCTCTCCCTCCAGCACGATGGGCTTTTGCGCGTAGCGATTTACATCCTCGAGCACGTAGCGCAGGGGTTGCAAATGAAACGCGAGACGGCCGACTTGCCAGCCCGCGGCAGGACCTTCCATCTTGGTGGGCTCTTCTATTCCAGCGCTTCCCGCAGTAGTTTGTTGTCCCGCATCCAAGCGCACGCTGCGCAGCTTAGGTTTGAATTCATGCAGTACGGCGACGGGCAGGAAATGGGTTACCGGCTCGACCACGACACGCCCTTCGGTCACCGAAACCACCGCTCGATCGCTGTCGCGCTCAACATTGAACGCCGTTCCCACCGCGACCACGGTGGCGTCCCCAGCGTGCACTTTGAATGGTCTCGCAGCATCCTTTGCCACCATAAACAACGCTTCGCCCTTGGTGAGTTCGATGTTGCGCTCCTTGTCCGATAGCGACACCTTGATCTGCGTGTCGGCACCCAAGGCAATGTTCGAGCCCTCGGCTAAGGTAATGTTGCGATTCTCACCGATTGCGGTAGTGAAAGTGTCGGTCGCAGGAGTAGTCCCCCACACAGCAATCGTCAAAGCCAGCATAGCCAAGGACACACCCGCGGCACTCGCCACCCAAGGCCATCGCAGCGCGCCGCGCTCATGCCAATCCTCGATCGGAACGGAAGCATCGTAACGATCGCGAGCGTAGCGGCGCGGCGAAACCGCGCCCGGGGCGGGCACGTCGCGCAAGACTTGAGATAGCTCTTCCAGGCGCGCAAAGGCCTGGGCGTTGGTTGGCTTTTCATTGAGCCAGGCTTGCCAGGCCAGCGTGTCTTCGACCGACACGTCTGTGCTTTGCAGACGCACGAGCCAGTCGGCGGCCGCCAGATGGGTCGGATCGCGTTCGACATTGAATCGAGAGTGTCGGTTAGTCATTGCGTTCAAGATCTATGTATTGCCGGCAATGCAGCAGCGCGCGCACGACGTATTTGCGCACCATGCTGTCGCTAATGCCGAGTTGAGTGGCGATGGTAGCGGCATCCAGCCCCTGGACTTGATTCATGACGAAGGCCTGGCGGCATTTCGGGGGCATACTCTCGATTAACATGCCGAGATGACGCAGTGTTTGTTCGCCGGATAGTTGTCTCTCGGGAGTGCGGTTTTCGGCCAGCTCCGTAAAAAGCTGGCCCCCCGCGACCTTGTCGAACGTATGATTCCGTCGGCGCCGATCGATCGCGATGTTGGCGGCAGTCTTGAACAGGAACGCGCGCAGGTAGCTGACGGCCCCTGGCTGATCCAAGCTCAAGAGTCGGACATACGCTTCTTGGGCAATTTCCCG
>JAQGOD010000422.1 GCA_028293775.1 Gammaproteobacteria bacterium | reverse complement strand
ATGGCGGCGCGGGTGGCTTCTTTCTGCACGGCGTCGCGTGCCGAGCGCTTGGTGCCGACGAATAGCACCTTGCCGCCCCCAGAAGCCACGCCCTTGATGAACGCCGCCGCCGTTGCATACAAAGGCTGGGTCTTCTCGAGGTTGATGATGTGGATCTTGTTACGTTCGCCGAAAATGAACGGAGCCATTTTCGGGTTCCAGAAGCGGGTTTGGTGTCCAAAATGGACGCCCGCTTCCAGCATTTGTCGCATGGACACGCTGGTCATAGAATACTCCTGGTTGGGTTGAGCCTCCGCGTGTCCCAATCGGCAACCCGGTTCGGCCTTGAAATCCTAGGCCTCGGGCCAAGACTTCAAGGGTTTCGCCGGGCACCCAGTCGATTGTGACGACACGCGTGCGGGGTTGTTAAAAATAGCCGCGCTTTATACCATGAACCACCTGCGGAAACAAAGCCCGCCGCAACCTACAGGTTTGCCCGATTTCTTATGAATGTGACCATCAAAACCCTCGCGGAGCAGGACAAAATGCGCGCCGCGGGCCGCTTCGCGGCCAGCGTCCTGGACATGATCGAGCCGTTCGTACAGCCGGGCGTGAGCACCGAAGAGCTGGACAAGCGTTGCCATGACTATATCGTCGAGGAGCTGAAGTCCATCCCGGCGAACGTCAATTACCGGGGATTTCCGAAATCCATCTGCACGTCCATCAACCACGTGGTGTGCCACGGCATTCCCGGCGATAAACGCCTGAAGAGCGGCGACATCATCAATATCGACGTCACGGTGATTCGCGATGGGTTCCACGGCGACACCAGCCGCATGTACCTGGTCGGCAATCCCCCCATCTTGGCTCGCCGGCTCACGGCGGCGTGTTACGAGGCGATGTGGCGAGGCATTCGTCAAGTCAAACCCGGCGCCCGTCTAGGCGATATCGGCCACGCCATCCAGACCTTTGCCGAGAGCAACGGCTTTTCGGTGGTTCGGGAATACTGCGGTCACGGCATCGGCCGGGTCTATCATGAGGATCCGCAGGTGCTGCATTACGGCAAGCCTGGTACCGGCCTGGAGCTCAAGACTGGGATGACCTTCACCATCGAGCCGATGATCAACGCCGGCCGGCGCGATGTACGTTTGCTGCCCGACGGCTGGACGGTCGTGACCAAGGATCAGTCGCTATCGGCGCAATGGGAACACACCATTCTGGTTACCGACGACGGCTTCGAGGTGATGACCTTAGGCGCGAGCGCAAGCTTACCCGCGGCCGCGGCGGCTTCTTGAACGCCCACGGCAAGTTTTTCGACCAAACCGTCGACTGGCCCTACTTAACGGCCGTCCCCGCCGCCCTCGAAGAGGGCGAGTTCTCGCCCATCGTTTTTCGCCAAGTGCTGGACCAGGGGACCGATCTTCTCAAGGATCGGTTCATGGCCGACGAACCGGTCGAGGACTTGGTGCGCGATCGCGCCCGCCTGGTCGATATCGCGCTGCGCGCGGCCTGGATCAACCACGCCGGCAAATTTACCGGCGACTTGGCGCTCATCGCCGTCGGGGGCTACGGCCGCGGCGAGCTGCATCCGAGTTCCGACATCGACATCATGGTCCTGTTGCCGAAAAGCGATTCGGCGGATTGGCAACCCGACATCGAACGATTCCTGACTTTTCTGTGGGATATCGGTCTGGAGGTGGGGCACAGCGTTCGTTCCATCGATGAGTGCCAGCGCGAAAGCCTGGCCGACATCAGCGTGGCGACCACCCTGTTTGAGGCGCGCCTGCTGTGCGGGCCCGAGCCGCTGTTTGCCGGCATGCGCCGTGCGCTGGCGCCCGACCGGCTCTGGTCCTCGCAGGACTTCTTCGAAGCGAAGTGCAAGGAACAAACGGAGCGGCATCATCGTTATTTCGATACCGCTTACAATTTGGAGCCGAACGTCAAATCCAGCCCGGGAGGGTTGCGCGATATCCAGACCATCGGCTGGGTGGCAAAGCGGCATTTTGGTACCGACACGCTCGATGAACTCGTGGCGCACGATTTTTTGACGCGCGAGGAATTGCGCAAGCTTCAAGCAGGGCAGTCCTTCCTGTGGAAAGTGCGCTTCGGATTGCATGTGCTTACCGGAAGGCGCGAAGACCGGCTGTTGTTCGATTACCAAATCAAGCTCGCCAAGCTGTTCGGTTACGAGGATGCCAGCTTTACCTTGGCCGTCGAACAGCTCATGCAGAAGTACTACCGCACGGTCATGGATGTCAGTCTGCTGAACGAAATGCTGTTGCAGCTATTTCGCGAGGCCATCCTCACGCAAAGCGCCCCGCCGCTGCCCATCAATGCCCGCTTCCAAATCCGCAATGACTACTTGGAAGTGACGCACAGGGAAGTCTTTGCACGTTACCCGTCGGCATTGTTGGAGTTATTCGTGCTGCTTCAGCAGCATCCGCAATTGCGCGGCGTGCGTGCAGAGACTATTCGCTTGATCGGCACGCATGTCTGGCTGATCGATGAGGAGTTTCGGCAGAATCCGCGCCATCACCGGCTTTTCATCGAGATTCTTTGCGCACCCGTCGGCGTCACGCACGAGCTGCGCCGCATGAATTTGTACGGCGTGCTCGGCCGCTACATCCCCTCCTTCGGGCGCGTAGTCGGCCGCATGCAGTACGATTTATTCCATGCATACACAGTGGACGCTCACACTTTGTTCGTGGTCAGCAATCTGCGCCGTTTCGCCATACCGAAATTCAACGATGAGTTTCCGGCTTTGAGCCAGATCATGCAGGCTCTGCCGCGGCAGGAAATCGCCTATCTGGCGGCACTGTTCCACGACATCGCGAAGGGGCGCGGCGGCGATCATTCGGAATTGGGCGCGGTGGACGCGGAGGCGTTCTGCCTGGAACAGGGGCTGGGCCGCTACGAAGCGCGCTTGGTCGCATGGCTGGTCAGGAATCATTTGATCTTGTCGATCACCTCGCAGAAGAAAGACATCAGCGACCCGGACATCATTCACGAGTTCGCGCGCAATGTGGTCGACCAGGTTAACCTGGATTTCTTGTATGTGCTCACCTTCGCGGAAGTGCGGGG
>JAQGOD010000387.1 GCA_028293775.1 Gammaproteobacteria bacterium | reverse complement strand
GTAACTGCTACAAGGTGCGCCAAGCCGCACGGCAATTAAATATTCCGCTCAGCCTCAAGGACTATGGGCTGCACGATGGCTCGACGCGGCAGCCCAATTTACTCGCGAAGAATGCGAACGGCCGCGTGCCGTTGATGGAATTCGAGGACGGCAGAGTGCTTGCGGAGTCCGGAGCCATCCTCTGGTACCTCGCCGAAAACACGCCTCTGCTGCCGGCGGATCGATGGAGTCATGCAAACGTGCTGCAATGGATGTTTTTCGAGCAGTACAGTCACGAACCCTACATCGCGGTGGCACGCTTCTGGCTCGCTTTCGCGCCGAAGGATGAATTGGAGAAGAAACGTCACCTTGTGCCCGAGTGGCACGCCAAGGGAAATGCGGCACTCGGCGTCATGCAAACTCATCTGGAACGGCATGATTGGTTCGCGGGCTCGAACTATTCCATTGCCGATATTGCGCTCTACGGATATACGCATTGCGCGGCGGACGGAGGCTTCGATCTCTCTGCGTACCCGGCGATTGGCGCGTGGCTCGAGCGTGTAGAGGGCGAGCCTAAGCATATTCCGCTGTCGGAAAAAGCGTGAGTGACCTAAAGGTCATTCAAAGGTCTGCGCGCCTGCGCCTTGCTCCTTGACTTGGTCGGTCCACACTTTGAACACCTGCAGGTAATTCGGCCCGAAGCCGGTGCTGATGGCAACATCGGCCGCGTCGCGGCCGCGCGCAATCAATATCCGTCCGATGCGCCGCTGATTATTGCGTGGATCAAAGGTATGCCAGGCACCGCCGACGTACGCTTCCAACCAGCCTGCGAAATCCATGGGGGCATCGGCCACCGGCACACCGATATCGCCGAGATATCCCGTGCAATAGCGTGCCGGGATATTGAGACATCGCAACAGCGTAATCGCGAGATGAGCGAAATCGCGGCACACCCCTTGGCGCTCCCCGTACGCTTCACAGGCCGTCTTGGACGGACGGGCGAAGTGATAGCCGAACGCAATGTGCTCATGCGCGAAATCGGCTACAGCTTGGACTCGAGACCACCCAGTCGCCATGTGGCCGAACAGGCGCCAGGCCTCATCCATTAGCACTTGCGTCTCGCAGTAACGGCTGCCCAGCAAATACATCAGCGCGTCATGCGGTAACAACTCGACAGGAGTTTCTTGCGCCTCCTCAAAGCCAGGTTCGGGTAACCCGCTGTCTTGGATGAGTCCGTCTGCCGTGATGCGGATCGTGCCCGGCGGCGCGACAATCCGCGTGCACGTATTGCCGAACAGATCGATATACGTGTCGATCGGTACGTCGGGGTCGATCACCATACGGTCCGGTCGCAGCAAGTCGGCCGCTCGGCTCGGGTGCACATGCAACATGAAAATCATCGGAACCGGCTGCGGGCACGAAAACACCAATTCATAGCCGATGCGGATTTTCATGCTTTTTGTTTGTGTGGGCGCTTGCGCAAGCAAGTGCTCCAGGGTTTGCCGGTTAGTCGCCATCGTCGTTGTTTATGGCATGCCGAATTGCGGCATTACGTAGGAATTCGCTCCAAATATGCGTAGGCGCCCCTCGCAATAGCCGCTGGGCGGTGCGACTTCGCGCCCCCCCTGATCTGCGGCGTCATTTCGCCAATGGTTTTCTGTACTATCGCAGCGGCATGAAAACCTTTCACTGCACGCACTGCCAGAACTTGATCTTCTTCGAGAATGTGCGTTGCTTGAATTGCGGCCACGCGCTCGCATTCCTTCCGGATTTAGGTTCCATGGGCGCGCTCACCCAGCGCGCCGATGGACTGTGGTGCGCGGAACTCGAGGAACCCGCTTCACGAGGCTACCGCCTCTGTGCGAACTATGATCGCGTCAGCGTGTGCAACTGGGTCATTCCTGCCGATGATTCCAGCGATTTTTGCCGCTCCTGCCGTTTGAATACCATCATTCCGGGATTATCGAGCGAACGCAATCGCGTGGCTTGGTTTCGCCTCGAAGTCGCCAAGCGGCGCATGCTCTACACGCTGCTCGGTCTCTCCCTCCCTGTCGTACCCAAGAACGGCGCCGGGACTTCCGGACTGGCGTTTGAGTTCCTCGAGGACTCGAGCGATGGCGATGCGAAGCGCGTGTTTACGGGCCACGACAATGGATTGATCACCATCAACATCGCGGAGGCGGACGACGTGCATCGCGAAAAAGAACGCACGCTCCAAAAGGAGCCGTACCGCACTCTTTTGGGGCATTTTCGCCACGAGATTGGACATTATTTCTGGGACAACTTGATCGCCGGCAGCGCCCATCTTTACGCCTTTCGCGAGCTTTTCGGCGATGAGCGCGCGGGCTATCAAAAGGCGCTGGAACGGCATTACAGCGAAGGACCCCCAGCCGGTTGGGATAAGAATTTCATCAGCGCCTATGCGACCATGCACCCGTGGGAAGACTGGGCTGAATCATGGGCTCATTACTTACATATGGTCGACGCGCTCGAGACGGCCGGCGCCGCCGGGCTTGCACTGCGGCCGAAGCGCAATGATGAGCCGCGCATGCAGCCGCCGCAAGATCCGCTCAACCCCCATTACCGCGACTTCGAGGCCATGATCGAGTCGTGGCTATCGCTGACATACGTACTGAACAACCTGAATCGCGGTTTGGGGCTGCCCGACAGCTATCCTTTCATATTATCCGCGCCCGCCATCCGCAAGCTGCGCTTCATCCATACCATTATCGATGAGTACCGAGGCGCCAACATCGGATCCGCGTAGAATGCCCTATCCACCGGAGGTGTAAGTGTCGATTCACGTAGCGCTCAACCACATCATGCATTACCGCTACGATCGATTGGTCAATTTAGGCCCGCAGATTATTCGGCTACGGCCGGCGCCGCATTGCCGCACCCGCATCCTGTCCTACTCGCTGAAGCTCAGGCCGGCGGAGCACTTCGTCAATTGGCAGCAGGACCCGTTATCGAATTACCTGGCCCGCGTGGTGTTCCCGAAGCCCACGCAGGAGCTTAGGGTTGAGGTGGATCTGACGGCGGAAATGGCGGTGCAGAATCCTTTCGATTTTTTCCTGGAACCCTACGCGCAGAAAATTCCGTTCGATTACGAAGCCACCGAGAAACGCGAGCTCGCACCGTTCCTCAATACCGGCCCCTCAACGCCGTTGTTCGCGAATTACTTGGCGGCCATCTCGCGCGAGCCGCGCGTCACCATTGATTTTCTGGTGGACTTGAATCGCCGTCTTGCCGCCGACGTCAATTACGTCATCCGTCTGGAGCACGGCGTGCAGTCGCCCGAAGAGACGCTCGCCAAGCGCTCCGGCTCCTGCCGCGACTCGGCCGAACTGTTGGTGCAACTGCTGCGCCATCTAGGCCTGGCCGCACGCTTCGTATCCGGTTATCTCATTCAGCTGGTGGCGGATACAAAACCCGCCGAGGGACCCGCTGGCCCGAGCCATGATTTCACGGACTTGCATGCCTGGTGCGAAGTGTACTTACCCGGCGCCGGCTGGATCGGATTGGATCCGACCTCGGGCCTGCTCACCGGCGAAGGCCATATCCCGCTCTCCTGTACGCCCGATCCGCAGTCGGCGGCGCCGCTTTCCGGCATAGTGGATCAGTGCGAGACGAGGTTCGAGTACGCCATGAAGGTCGAGCGGGTGTGGCAGGCCCCGCGTGTGACCCAACCGTATTCGGAAGCGCAATGGGCCGTGATCGATACGCTCGGCAAGCGCATCGATGCAGGCTTGCTCGCTGACGACGTGCGGCTCACGATGGGTGGCGAGCCCACCTTTGTTGCCGGTGAAAACGCGCAAGCCCCCGAATGGAATACCGAGGCGCTCGGCGAGAACAAACGCAAAATAGCCGCCACCTTGTTTCGCAAGCTCAAGGACCGCTACGCACCGCTCGGCCTATCGCATTTCGGCCAGGGGAAATGGTATCCCGGCGAACAACTGCCGCGGTGGTCGTTGAATTGCTTTTGGCGCAAGGACGGCGAGCCGATATGGAGCCAGGCCGCACTGGTCGCTGATGAAACGCAGCGCTACCCGCACGCCGCAGCCAACGCGCCGGGGCTTTTACGTGCCATTGCAGCTCGCTTAGGGGTCTCGCCTCGCTACGTCTTCCCGGTCTTCGAGGATGTGTTTCATTATCTCCTGCGCGAGCGCAAGTTGCCGTCCAATGTCGAAGTCTTGAACTCCAAACTGTCCGATCCGCTCGAGCGCGCACGCTTGGCGCGCATTTTCAGCGGCGACTTGAGCGC
>JAQGOD010000358.1 GCA_028293775.1 Gammaproteobacteria bacterium | reverse complement strand
TAGCGTCTGCGCAGCGGTCACACGCCTTGGTCTTGTCCGCATCGCCTGTCCTGTTACAGAATTGCCGTCAATAGGGTAGGATTCGTTGAAATCTGAAGCGGTGACCTTAACAAGCCGCCAAACGGGGGTAGTCGATGTATCAGCAATTGTTGACACCGGTCGGCGGCAGCCTTGCGCTGTCCTTCTTAGTGGCAATAGTCCCCATACTGACTGTCCTCGTGCTTCTCGGCATACTCCGGCGCCCCGCCTGGCAGGCCGCCCTGGCGGGCCTCATTCTCGGCATCGTCATCGCCATGGCCGTGTGGGGGCTACCGGCGCAAATAACGTTTGCCGCCGCCGCGAATGGCGCGGTGTTTGCGCTGTGGCCCGTCATGTGGATCGTCATCAATGCGCTGTTCGTTTACAACATCGCGGTATCATCCGGGCGCTTCGATGCGTTTCGCGCCTGGATAATCAAGCATCTGCCCAACGATCGACGCATCGTCCTGATCGTCATCGCATTCTGTTTCGGCGCGCTGCTCGAAGGGGTCGCCGGCTTCGGCACGCCGGTGGCAATTACCTCATCGCTTCTCATCATGTGCGGCTTTCCCGCACTCGATGCCATCGTGTTTGTGTTGATCTTCAACACGACCCCGGTAGCCTTCGGCGCGCTCGGCACCCCGGTTACCGTGCTGGCTGCCGTGACCGGACTGCCCGCCCATGAACTGGGGCAAATGATCGGCAGGCAACTGCCCATCATGGCGGCCATCCTGCCTTTCTATGTCATGGCATTGTACGGCGGTTGGCGCTCCATCCGTTCTCTCTGGCCGGTATTGGCCGTTGCGGGCCTAAGCTTCGGACTGGCGCAATTCGGTGCATCGAATTATTTGGACTATACGCTGACCGACGTTTTTGCTGCTTTAGCCTCGCTGGCTGTAACGCTGCTATTCCTGCGGGTCTGGCGCCCAGCGCCGGATCCGGAATTCGTGATCGACCACCAGTCGGCTGAGGCGCCCAATCCGGCCTTCAAAAATATCCCCGCGTGGCAGGGATGGATGCCTTGGCTGTTGGTGACGGTGGTCGTCATCCTTTGGACTTATTTCAAGATCGCCGCGGTCGGTGCGCATGCCGTTCCGTGGCCGAATTTGGATAAGGCCGTATCGATTACGCTCTACAACAACAAGCCCTATGCCGCCGTATGGGCATTTCAGCCGCTCGCCACCGGAACGGCTATCCTGGTCGCGGCGCTGATCACCGCGCTATTTGTGAGATTGCCGCCGAGTGAACTGGTGCAATGCGCAGCGCGTACCGTCCGTCAGATCTGGCAGGCCGTCATGACCGTGATGTTCATCGTCGCGCTGGCATACGTCATGAACTATTCGGGTCTCGCCTACACCATAGGTCTTGCCGTATCGTCGACCGGTCATGCTTTCGTGCTGTTTTCGCCTTTCCTCGGATGGATTGCGGTGTTTTTGTCCGGCAGCGACACGTCGGGCAATGCGCTATTCGGCAATTTGCAGGTGGTGGCCGCGAGGCAGCTGAACCTAAACCCGCTGCTGTTTGCCGCGACCAATTCTTCGGGCGGCGTTCTTGGCAAGATGATCTCGCCGCAAAATATAGCGACAGGCGTTTCGGTGACCCATCTTAAGGGTCAGGAAGGTGCCGTGTTGGCGAGGACCTTTATCCACAGCATCGTGCTGACGCTGCTGTTAGTGGTCATCGTGATCGTCCAACAATACTGGGTCCCCGGGATCATTCCAACATTCATTTCGAAATGATTGAGAGGTGATTCGATGCGTATTCATATTGGACTAGCGGCGCTCGCGGGCATTTTTCTAAGTGCATGGGCGGCATCGCCACAGAAACCCCCCGCCACCGCTGGTGTCGCGCCGACGGTCGTCGCCGCAGCGGTTCAAACATCAAGCAGCTCATACGATCCTCGAGTTGCGGCGGCACAGAAAAGGGCGAGGGAAATGGGTTACCACTCGGAGGTGCGGCACGGCGAGCAATACTTTTGCCGCACGATCGCGCCTCTCGGCTCGCGGCTCACGCAAAAGGAGTGTTTGAACGTAGATACCATGGAGGAAGCTGCGCGCATGGCCGATGAGAATAAGAGGTCCGTGCAACAGATGCGCAACTGTCAAGGCCCGGGCTGCACGATTAATTAACGCTATTTTCGTGGGTCGCTCGGAAAACCTAAAAATGGTGCCCCGGGCAGGAATCGAACCTGCGACCTAGCGCTTAGGAGGCACTCGCTCTATCCACTGAGCTACCGAGGCAGGAAAGAGAGGCCGGAGACAGACTACCGGCCTCTTTGGATGGTGGAGGAGAAGGGGATCGAACCCTCGACCTTCGCATTGCGAACGCGACGCTCTCCCAACTGAGCTACTCCCCCGAACAGGGCGAAGAATACTAGCAGCAAAGCTTCGTTCTGCCAAAGGATCCATCATAATGAGCCGCAGGGGGGAGAGGACATGTTGAAAGCGGGGGAACGTGCACCGGAATTCACGCTTCCGGACGAGACCGGAAAAGACCGTTCCTTGACTGAACTGCTCAGCACGGGCGCGATTGTTCTGTACTTCTATCCGGCGGACTTCACGCCCGGATGCACCCGCCAAGCCTGCCTCTTGCGGGACATGCACGCAGAAATCCAGCGCGCCGGCCTTCGCGTCGTCGGCATCAGCCCCCAGAGCCCGGAATCGCACGCAAAGTTTCGAACCAAGTACGAGTTGCCCTTCGTTCTGCTGTCCGATCAGCACAAGGCAGTCGTCAAGATGTATGGCGTGAATGGCCCCTTAGGGATGGGCGTACGCCGCGTCTCGTATTTGATCGATGGAGGGCGGCGCATCCGCGATGCCGTGCTCGCGGATTTTATGGTCGCCCGGCATGCGGACTTCGTGCGCAAAGCCATCCTCTTGCGCACGGCGAATCCTCAATAGTTCATCCGCACCAAATTCGCATGGCCGATGCGCGGCACGGTCACGATATACATCTCGCCGAAATCTTGTTCATCGATGCTAGCCACATCGTTGCGGCCGGCTAACATCGAGACGATCTCAGGCACGGTGTCGAGGTGTCCAACGACCAAGACACGCCTGCCGCTGTTCTCTCGCAGTACGCGGCGAGCCAAGCCCTTCGGATCGTCTTGAGGAGCTTCGATGGGAAGAATCGCAAGCCGCGCCGCAAGGGGCGCCGCGGTCAAGCGGCTGCGCAGCGTGGGAGAAATGTAGATGGCGTCTAGTCGGCCGGCGCCCTTGATGTTCCCAAACATGCGCGACAGTAGTGCCGCTCGGGCCTCGCCCGCCGGAGAAAGCGGTGGATCGACCGCGACGCTGGCCTCTTTTTCGGCATGGCGTATCACCACGATGGTGGTCGAATTCGCTGTGAACCATACCCATACCGTGAAGAGCGCGAGACTGAATATTGCAACCGCCGCGATCGCGGTCAACCAGATCGGTATCAAGAATGGCCTGCGCTGAAGATTCGCACGCTCGCTTTTCATGGCAACATCATACCCAATGAATGTGACGTCTTTAGCCCAATTGCGGATAGTCGTTCTCGCAGCGGGTTTCTCCTCCCGTTTAGGGCGGCCGAAAGCGCTGGCTCGCATACATGGCGTTAGCCTATTACGACGCGCCTTGAATTTGGCCGCAAGCCTCGGGGGTGCGGATGTGATCGCGGTGGTGCCGAGCAACGCCGCCCGATACCAAGCCGAAACGCGGGGTACCAAGGCTACGTTGGTCGTCAATCCGCGCCGCGCTCGGGGCCTATCGAGTTCGGTGCGTCTCGGCATTGCCAGCTCACGGTACACGCCTGCCATCCTTTTCATGCCCGTAGACCTGGTCAATCTCACGCACGGCGACCTTGAGCGCTTGGTGCGCGCTCGGCAATCGGCGCGACGGCGTGTGATTGCACGCCGCATCGGCACACGCGGCGCCGCGCCGATGATAGTGCCGCGCGGGTTCTATTCGCGCGCATCCAAGATCGCCGGCGATGTCGGCCTGCGTTGGCTGACCGGCCAGCTTCCTGCCGATAGCGTCGAGCTGATCGATCTGCCCACTGCAGCCTTGGACATCGACACGCCCCAAGAGCTGAACGCGGCGAGGGCGTCCTTTCGCGCCCGGCTCTAGTCTGTCCGCGCTATTGCGCCCAACGCGCATATTCGCGAAATGCCTGGAGGGCTACATCGATTTTGGCGCGAGGCAGGTCCATATGCGTCATCAATCGCGTGCGCGGAGCGATGGTAGCCAGAATGCCGCGCTCTTTTAAGTGCGCCCTGAGATCTGACACCTGCGCGGCGGCTACTTCGATATAGACGACATTGGTTTGCGGGGCCGACACCTTCAAGCCGGCATCTTGAAGTCCGGCAGCCAGGTATTGAGCGTTGTCGTGGTCCTCGGCGAGCCGTTGCACATGGTTGTCCAGGGCATAAAGTCCTGCGGCGGCCAATACTCCCGCTTGGCGCATGCCCCCTCCCAAAGCCTTGCGCCAGCGCCGCGCGTCGGCGATGAGCGGCCGTGGCCCCATCAAAATGGACCCTGCGGGCGCGCCAAGCCCTTTGGAGAGGCAAACAGATACAGAGTCGAATCCGGCGACTGCTGTTGGCGCATCGATCTTGAGCTTTGTGACGACATTGAAAATGCGCGCGCCATCCAGGTGCGTGGTGAGTCCGCGCGAGTGCGCAAACTGCGTGACTTCTCTTAGGTAGTCCATCGGCAGCACCCGCCCCCCGATGGTATTTTCCAGCGTCAACAACCGTGTCCGCGCGAAGTGATAATCGTCCGATTTGATCGCGGCACCGATGCGCTCGATTGAAATCCCGCCGTGCGGCTCATGCTCCAAGGGCTGCGGTTGGATGCTGCCAAGCACGGCCGCGCCGCCCTGCTCATATTTATAGGTATGCGCTTCCTGTCCGACCAAGAACTCATCACCGCGGCCGCAATGCGCCATCAATGCAGCCAGATTGCTCTGTGTGCCCGTCGGGAAAAATAATCCGCTTTCAAAACCGAAGCGTTCGGCGGCCACCGCTTGCAATCGATTGACTGTCGGGTCATCGCCGAACACATCATCACCGACCTCCGCAGCCGCCATGGCCGCACGCATTCCCGACGTCGGCCGAGTAACCGTGTCGCTGCGCAGGTCAATCACTGCTTCGGTACATCAGGATCCGGGGCAAATGACTTTAGCGCACTCGTGCCGCGGCATCCAACTCCCTCGCCGCAAACCTGGTTAACGGGGCATACCACCGGCGAGCCCTTGACGCAGCCGCGCGCATCGGCGCCGGCGGTATGCGGAGCGCAGCGCTCTATCCCGTTGCAGGTCCGGTGATCATCGCAATCGGCATCGGTGTTGCACGCCATCGCGGTTTGATCGCGTTCAGCGGTTGCGAGCTCTCCTTGCCTGGGAATGACGCCGGATAACGTGGCATTGAGCAGCCGGGTGGGAGTCGCCTGGCTCGACGGAAGTTCAACATCCGCCGAGACCACTTCAAATGGCGGGGCCAAAGGACTGCCGGCGCGATAGTAAAGTGAATAGCGAAGCACGTTGCGAGGCTCGAGCGCCTCATTCAACTTCACTGGGATGATATGGGTGGAATCGGCCACCCATGCCTCGCCGTGAACGAGCGGCAGTCGTCTGACGCTTTTGCCCGCTTCGTAAATGCGCAGTTCCAAGTCGCTGCCCGCGCTGAGCGATTGCGCACCGGTGACGACCCGTACCTCGAGCCTCGAAACCGGCACCGCCTCGGCAACCGTTGCGCTCAGGGCGCACGCCGTCAGTGTTAGCAAGACGATGCGGGGCAGGTGTAACTTCATGGCAGCCTCCGGTTTATCGACAGGTTCGCGCCTATCATAGCCGATCCGGATACCGCGCCGCCTCGCCCGGAGTCGGGGATTTCGCTGCGCGATCTTACATATTCACTCGCTTGAGCCTGCGCCCGAAGGCATCGCGCACCTCCTTCAGTTCATCGATATGCAGCAAGATGCCGATGGCGGCGAAAACCAGCGCTCCCACCACCACGGTGGCCAGAAGCGCCGACAGTTTGTGCAAAAACGTTTGCTCCGGCCAATTGGCAAGCAGCCAATGCGACGAGGCGGCGCACACCATGGCCAGCGCCCCGCTCGCAATCGCAACTTTGACCAGCAGCAAGAGCAGGCGGCGTGACTCGAGGCCTTTGAGCTCAATCTGCATCAATACATAGAGCAGCAAGAAATTGAAAGTCGCGAGGCACCCGGTCGAAAAAGCCAATCCGCGATGTCCCCAGCCTAAGCGAAATGTGAACAGCCAGTTGAATAGCAGGTTGAGGCCGACGGCCAGGAAACTCACCAGCATCGGGGTCTTGCGCCTCTCCAGCGCGTAAAAGGCATTGACGAGGACTTTGAGCGCGGCATAGCCGGCAAGTCCGATGGCATAAAAACGCAGCGCGCCGGCCGCCTGCCCCGCCTCGAAGGCCGTGAATTTGCCGTGTTGATACAACACCGACATGATCGGCTCGGCCAGCATGATCAGGCCGACCATCGAGGGCAGCGTCAGCAATAACGCCCAGCGGATCGCGCGCGCCAATTCGCTTCGAAATGCATCCAGGCGTCCCGCCACCACCAGCCGCGACAGCAGCGGCAGCGTAACGGAGCCTAAGGCGACCCCAAATACACCGAGCGGCAACTGCATCAGGCGAAATGCGATCGCCAGCCAAAAGATCGCGCCGTCGCCCAAAGTCGAAGCAAACGCTGAATTGACCAGCACATTGAATTGCGTGGTGCTGGCGGCAATCACCGCAGGTCCCATCAGCAGCAAAATGGCCTTGACTCCAGGATCACGCCAGTGGAAGTCGGGACGGAACCGATAGCCCAGGCGTGCGAGCGAGGGCAATTGCACGGCGAGCTGCAAGCCTCCGCCGATCAGGGTTGCGAATGCCAGCCCAATCAAGGCTCGCGGACCGAAGTGCGGATCGATCCAATACCCTAAGCTCACGCCCCCGACAATCGATCCGATATTGAAAAAGCTCGATGCCATGGCCGGCATGCCGAACACATTCTTGGCGTTCAGCATCCCCATCGTCAAGGCCGCAAGCGACACGAGCAGAATGAAGGGAAACATGATGCGCGTGAGGTGCGCAGTTAGCGCAGCCTTTTCCGGATCGAATCCGGGGGCCAACAGGTGCACCAGCTGATCCGAAAAAATCATGCCGACGATGCATAGGAGACCCAATACCAATGCCGTCATGGTGGCCACTTTGTGCGCCAGCCGCCAGGCCTCGGCATCACCGCCGCGGGCGATGGTTTTGCTGAAGGTCGTCACGAACGCGGTGGAAAGCGCGCCCTCTGCGAACAGATCTCGCAGCAAATTGGGAATGCGAAAGGCGGCGGTAAAGGAATCCATGGCCGAGCCGCCGCCGAACAAAGCGGCAAAAACCTGCTCGCGCACCAGCCCCAGAACCCTGCTGCACATCACCGCCAAGCCGATGATGCCGGCAGCCTTGGTATTCAGCCGGTCACTGCGGGCGTCGCTCGGAATTGCAGCGGCGGCCGTAGACGCCGCGGCGGTGGACGCCGCGGCGGTGGACGCCGCGGCGGTGGACGAGGCGTCGGTGGACGAGGCGTCGGTGGGTGAGTTCTTGCCGTTCACGCAAGTCGTAGTCTATCTCGCCTGGCGCCCTTGGACGCCTGGCGAGACAAATTCATGCCACGCCTTCAATTAAGCGGTCAATGCTGCCTTGGCCTTCGCGACCTCGGCGATGACTTCCTCCGCGACATTGCGCGGAACCGGTTCGTAATGAGAGAACTCCATGGTGTAGGAAGCGCGACCGCTGGTCATGCCGCGCAGCTGTCCGATGTAGCCGAA
>JAQGOD010000336.1 GCA_028293775.1 Gammaproteobacteria bacterium | reverse complement strand
GCAGATTTCCAGATATCGGACCAGGGTGTGGATCTTCTTCATGTACGCGACGGCCTCTTTGGCAGAACGCATATCGGGCTCCGAGACGATCTCCAGCAGCGGCGTACCTGCCCGGTTCAAATCGATGCCCGTGGCGTTGGCCAATCCCTCGTGCAGCGATTTGCCCGCATCTTCTTCCAAGTGCGCGCGCGTAATGCCCACGGTCTTCACCGAACCGTCCTCGAGCATGACCTTGAGTGAGCCGCGTGCCACCACCGGCAGCTCATACTGGCTGATCTGATAGCCTTTCGGCAGATCCGGATAAAAATAGTTCTTTCGGGCGAATACCGAGCGCCGCGCCACCGTGGCATCGATCGCCAAGCCGAATTTGACTGCCATTTGCACGGCGCGCGTGTTCAACACCGGCAAGGTGCCCGGATAGGCCAAGTCGACCAGGCTGGCCTGCGTGTTGGGCGGTGCCCCATAGGCGGTGGCAGAGCCTGAAAAGATTTTCGACTTCGTGGCGAGCTGTGCATGTATTTCCAGCCCGATGACGACTTCCCAATCGCCCATCACTCGTACCCGCGCGGTGCGTGCGTGTGCCAGTCCGTGGCTTGCTGGTATTGATGCGCGGCATTCAAGAGCGCTGCCTCGGCAAAATGCGGCCCAATCAATTGCAGGCCCATCGGCAAGCCGTCGACGAAGCCGCAAGGCACCGACACGCCGGGCAGTCCCGCCAGGTTGGCGCCGATGGTATAGATATCATTCAGATACATGAGAACCGGGTCATTCATCTTGGCGCCGATGTCGAAAGCCGGCGTGGGCGTGGTCGGACCAAGGACCAGATCCACCTTGTCGAAAGCGGCGCGAAAATCATCCGTGATCAAGCGGCGAGCCTTCTGCGCCTTCAAGTAGTAGGCATCGAAATAACCCGCGGACAGGACGTAAGTGCCGGTCATGATGCGCCGTTTCACTTCGGCCCCGAATCCCTCGCCGCGCGAACGCTTGTAAAGATCCATCAGATCTTGAGGATTCGAGCAGCGATAGCCGAAGCGTACGCCGTCGAAGCGGGAGAGATTGGAAGAGCACTCCGCCGGAGCAACCACATAATAAGTGGGCACCGACAAGGGCAAGTGCGGCAGGCTGACCTCCCGCGTTTCAGCACCCAAGCCGGTATAGATGTTCAAGGCCTCCTCGATGAGGGCCGCGTTGCGCGGCTCCAAGCCCTCGAAGAACTCTCTCAAAAGGCCTATTTTTAAGCCTTTCAGCGGCTTGTCCAAATCCTTCGAATAATCCGGCACGGGCACATCGACGCTGGTGGAATCCCGCGGGTCGAACCCCGCCATCGCTTGCAAAACCGCGGCGGCATCGCCGGCACTGCGCGCGAACACCCCGGCCTGGTCGAGGCTGGAAGCAAAAGCGATCATGCCGTAACGCGACACCCGACCGTAGGTGGGTTTGAGACCCGTGACACCGGTCAATGCCGCCGGCTGCCGAATGGAACCGCCGGTATCGGTGCCGGTGGCAAAAGGAGCCATGCGCGCGGCGGTAGCCGCTGCGGAGCCTCCCGAGGAGCCGCCGGGGACCTTTGAGGTGTCCCACGGATTCTTGACCGGACCGTAATAACTGGTTTCGTTCGAGGATCCCATGGCGAATTCGTCCATGTTGGACTTGCCCAACATCACGGTGCCCGCCGATTTCAAGCGCGCGACCACGGTCGCATCGTAAGGCGCGACAAAGTTATCCAGCATGCGCGAGCCGCAACTGGTTTTCACTCCATCGGTACAGAAAATGTCTTTATGAATGAGGGGGATGCCGAGCAATGGGCCTTTCTCGCCCGACGCCATCCGGGCATCCGCGGCAGCCGCATCCTTCAGAGCGCGTTCCGCTGTGAGGGTGATGAATGCGTTAAGCGCCGGGTTGAGGCGCTCAATCCGCCCTAAGAAGTGGCGGGTCAGTTCCACGCTGGAAATCTGTCGCTTGCTAAGACGGTCGGCGAGTTCGCCGATGAAGAGGTTATGCAGCATCACTCAAGGATAGCGCAAGGTTACTCAATGACCCGCGGCACGACATACAATCCCGCGCTGACCGCCGGGGCGTTGGCTTGGTACTTCTCGTGTTGGTCGGCCTCCGTCACCTCATCGGCGCGCAAGCGCTGGTGCTGGCCGTCGAGCGGATGCGCCATGGGCAGAACGCCGCCGGTCTCGGCGCGTGACAATTCGTCGACGAAGTCGACAATCCTGGACAAGCTGGACACGTACACTGGCATCTCTTGCTCGGAGATGGACAGTCGCGCAAGGTGCGCGATTTTTTCTACGTCTTGACGAGTTAGGCTCATGGCTTGTGTACCGAAAGTGCGCGGCAACTCACGCAATTTAAGCTTAGGGGATGATACACGTTGCCTTGTGATATGTCGTGTCGGTTGTTACATTAGCCGATCTTTTTTCAACCCTATTTAGCTACGAAAAATACCCCATGTTCAAACGCCTTAGAGGTTATTTCTCCAATGACCTCTCAATCGATCTTGGTACCGCCAATACGCTGATTTACGTTCGCGAGCGCGGCATCGTTCTCAATGAACCGTCGGTGGTTGCGGTGCAGGACGAACCGACCCGCGGCGGCAAGATTATCGTCGCCGTCG
>JAQGOD010000324.1 GCA_028293775.1 Gammaproteobacteria bacterium | reverse complement strand
ACGGCCGAACACATGTCTTGAGGCGCGCTGCATAGACCGTTCAAACCACGGCGCAAACCTCGGGGCGTTCCAGCCTCCCGAAGACGATTCAGGTTCAAAGCTCACTTCGGCGCCATAAGGCGGATCGCGCTCGAAGGCGGAGCGCACTGCGTCGCTCGCCCTGGAGGGATCCACCGTCGGCGGCAGCCGCAGCGAGATTTTCAGGGTAATTTCCGGCAGCAATACGTTGCCGGCAGCGCCCAAGGCAGGCAGCCCGTCGGCACCCGTAACGCTAAGCGATGGGCGCCAGGTATTGTTTACCAGCAGATCCACCGAGTTCTTCGCCACGGCCCGAACGCCGGGAGCGAAGGGGATCTTATCCAGAACCTGAGCCCCCAAGACCTCTGCCGCCGCCGCGATTTGTGCGCGCCGATCATCCGGAATGTCGGCCTGCAATTCGGGGATCAAAAGCTCTCCCGTCAGGGGATTCTCGACCCGTGCCAACAGTTGCTGCAAGATCCTGAAGGGTGTGGGCGCGATGCCGGATGCAAGACCGGAATGAGCGCCTTCGGTCAGCACGCGCACTTTGAGCTTGCCCACAAGATTGCCGCGCAGCGAGGTGGTCGTCCAAAGCTGATCGAAGTTACCGCACTCTGCATCCAGGCACACAACCAATGCGGGTTCGCCGATACGGGTCCCAAGGGCATCCAAGTGTGCGGGTAAATGCACGCTGCCGCTTTCCTCCGACGCTTCGATCATCAATACGCAACGCGGTAGGGGAACCGACTGCGCCTTCAGAGCCGCGATTGCCGTCAAAGAGCTGAATACGGCGTAGCCGTCGTCCGCTCCGCCGCGGCCGTAGAGCTTGCCGTCGCGAATCACCGGCTCCCAGGGACTTAAGCCGGGCAGCCACCCTGTAAACTCCGGTTGCTTGTCGAGGTGTCCATAAAGAAGCACGCTCTGCGGAAGTTCGCCGGGAATATCCACCATCAGCAAGGGCGTAACGCCGGGCAAGCGCCGGATCTCAACACGCGCGCCCGGCACAGACTGGGCGCGGCACCATTCAGCCATCAGTTCGATGGCTTGGTCCATAAACCCATGACGTTCCCACTGCGGATCGAAAGCGGGCGATTTATTGGGTATGCGGACGTACGCCTCAAGCTGCCCGATGATCGATTTATCCCAGACGTTTTCCACAAATTGACGCAGACCCGGTAAATTCATTCGAAATTAAGCTCCGATAAAAATAAATGTTGAGTAAGCAGGCAACTCCGCCCGCGAGGCTTCCTGCGAATCGGATGCCAATACCAGCGTCCATTCGCCGCGCGGCAGCGGCACGGGTTGCGGCCGGCCGCTGAAATTAAATACCGCAAGCACGCCATTGTGAGCGAAGGTCAGCCATTGCGCGCGCGCATCGAAGTTCGTCGCGGCCTTTTCCGGCTGAATGGCGCTTTCGCGCGGGACGACCACCTTATCGCGCCGCAGCCGTATGAGTTTTCGATACCAGCTGGCCAGCTCCGCATGAGGCGGCTCGGCCAACTCAGCCCAGTTGAGCTTGGAGCGCGCAAAGGTCTCAATATCTTGAGGATTTGGAACGGCACCCTGCCAGCGAAAAGCACTGAATTCTTTGCTGCGACCCTCGGCAACCAGGCGTCCCAATTCAGGATCTTGATGATCGGTAAAGTAAAGAAACGGCGTTCGCGCTCCCCATTCCTCGCCCTGAAACAGAAGCGGCACGAATGGCGAGAGTATCGTGAGCGCCGCGACGGCTTTGAGCTGCGGCATTTTGAGCAGCATGCTCAAGCGCTCGCCCTGCGCGCGATTGCCGATCTGATCGTGATTTTGCGCGCATACCACGAGCTGATGCGGCCTCACCCCTAGCGGGGGCCTGCCATGCCGGCGCCTGCGATGCACCGAGTACTGCCCTTGGTACACGTAACCATCTCGCAGCGCGGCGGCCACATCCTGGAGCCCTTGAAAGTCCGCGTAATAGCCCTCTGTTTCGCCGGTAAAGCAACGATGGATGGCATGATGAAAATCGTCCACCCAATGCGCATCGAGGCCGTAGCCGCCCCGCGAAGCGGCGTGAACTAGCCGCGGATCGTTCAAATCGCTTTCTGCAATCAAGAAAAACCGCTTTCCCAATTCTTTGCCCAAGTCTTCCACGGCGCTCGACAATTCTTCAAGCACATGCACGCCGGTCTCAAAGCTGAAAATGGCGTGCACCGCGTCCAGACGCAGGCCGTCAAAGCCATAGTCCTTGAGCCACATGAGAGCGTTGTCGATGACGAAACGGCGCACTTCATCGCTCTGTCCCCCATCGTAATTGATTGCGGCGCCCCACCCGGTCTTGTAGCGGTCCGTGAAATAAGGGCCGTACTGCCCGAGATAATTGCCGTCGGGCCCTAAGTGGTTGTAGACCACATCCAGCAGCACGGCGAGCTTCAGCGCATGGCAGGCGCGGATGAAGGCAGCCAGTTCCGAGGGCGTGCCGTACGCAGGAAACGGCGCGTACAGATCCACGCCGTCGTATCCCCAGCCACGCTTGCCCGGGAAGGTCGCCAAGGGCATGAGTTCGATATGCGTGATGCCAAGCTCGAGCAAATGCGGAAGCTTTGCCTGCGCCGCCGCGTAAGTCCCTTCGGGTGTGAAGGTGCCGAGGTGAAGCTCATAGATAACGGCTTCCTCCAACGGCGCGGCTTGGAAGTCTTTGCCTCCCGGCACTCCCCCATCAAGCGCCGCGGCTTCCACCACATGCGAGGCGCCATGCACGCCCGCAGGCTGCCAACGTGATCGGGGATCCGGCATCGGCGCGGAGCCGTCGAGGGAAAAAAAATAACCCTGGCTCCAATCGGCGGTTACATTACTTTGCCAATAGCCGTCGGCCAACCTGTCGAGCGGGATCCGTTGCTCCCCGAGCACAAGCTCGACGCGCTTCGCCTCCGGCGCCCACACGGAAAAAATCACGTGGATTCTCGTATCAGCAGCGCCACCGGAAAAGATTGGAAAAGTTCGCCGGGTGAAATCTCACGCTGAATGATTTGGTTGGTAAAGCAGTTGCGCCAAACGCCGCCCGGCAGCGGCAAACGTGTATCGTCCCAGTCTCCGGCCAGCGTCAGGGTAAAGCGAGGCACGACGGCAATCAGATTCTCGCCGCGACGAAAGGCGAGCAAGCGGCCTAGGCGCCTACCCTGAGCCACCAAGGGCTGGTACTTGCTCTGCGCGGAAAAGTCCTCGACGCGCTCGCGGCGCACGGCAAGAAGGCGTGCCGTCATCCATAATTTCGGCATTCCGGAATCCCATTCTTCCAGAGCATCGTCCGCGCTCAAAGTCCGTGCACGCTGCATCAGCCGCAAACGCGAAGCAAAATCCACCGGACGGCGGTTGTCCGGATCGACCAGGCTCAAGTCCCACAACTCGGTGCCCTGGTAGAAGTCCGGCACCCCGGGGCTGGTAGCCTTCAGCACCAGCTGCGCCAGCGAATTCACCCCGCCAAAAAGTTTGATCTGCGGCAGCAGCTTCTGGAGCGTCTGCATGAACGGCGTCTCGCGCCCGCGCTTGTCAGGCATCACGATGTCGGCAAGAAATCCCTGCACCGCCGCAACATATTCGGGATTAGGGCTGATCCAGCTCAGGTTAACCTTGGCCTCG
>JAQGOD010000319.1 GCA_028293775.1 Gammaproteobacteria bacterium | reverse complement strand
CGCTTCGGTTCGGTCACGGTTCTGAATGGGCACATTCACCAGATCGTTCAGAAAACCGAAGGCAACGTGACCTTCCATACGGCCCGCTCGACGGCCTATCCGCAGCCCGTCTCAGGCGATGGGCCCGGGCCTGGGCCGCTCAAGGTGCCTACCGAACAACTCCGCAAAATGCTGGGCTACAGCAGCGTGTCGGTCGTGAAGCATCCGTCGTCGCTGGGGCTCAATGACGCGACGCTTGCTTGATTACCAGATTTTTTTATAGCCAAGGAATAAACATGATGGGCAGAAGATCGAAGTTGCCGTGGACAGCGGCTTGCAGCATGGCGGCCACGGCGCTGCTGTGGACGGGTGCACAGGCCGCGGACCCGGCGCAGATCCAGGTGAAGAATTTCATGTTCATGCCCACCGCATTGAGCGTGAATGCGGGAGCGCAGGTCAGTTGGGTGAACAAAGACGATGAACCCCACACGGTGGTGAGCGACACGGGCCTGTTTCGTTCCGGCGCGATGGATACCAACGACAGTTTTTCGTTCAAGTTCGACAAGCCGGGTACCTATCACTTCACCTGTTCCATCCACCCGCGCATGGTCGGCACCATCATCGTCAAGTGACCATGCTCAAGCTATCAGCAGATGTTGGCCAAGCCTTAGGGAACGCCGGGGCGAGGTCAGTCGCGGAAATTATTGAACTGCAAGGGCACGCCGACCTCGCTCTTGCGCAGCAAGGCGATGGCCTCTTGCAGATCATCGCGTTTCTTGCCGATGATGCGCACCTTGTCTCCTTGAACCTGTGCCTGCACTTTTATTTTCGAATCCTTGATCAGACGCGATACTTTTCTACCGGCGTCCGCATCGATGCCGTGCCTCAATATGACCAGCTGCTTGGCCCTGGCCAGATTCACTTCCGGATCTTTCACCTCGAGGCAGCCGACGTCGATGCCGCGTTTGGCGATGCGCAGCTTGAGGATGTCGAGCATTTGCTTGAGCTGGAAATCCGCCGGCGCCGTCATGGTCACCGTTGTTTCCTCGAGCTCGTAGGAGGCGTCCGTGCCCTTGAAATCGAATCGTTGCGTGAGTTCCCGCACCGCTTGGTCGACGGCATTGGTCAGCTCATGCGTATCGATTTCCGATACCACGTCGAATGATGGCATCTAAGACTCCGCCAGCAATTGATCCAGCGTGCTTTTCACTTCGCCCACGAACTCGCTGTAGTGCTCGCCGGTGGCAGGGCCCGAGAAGCCGGTGTGGATCTTGCGAACATGGCCTTGGCGGTCGATGAAAATCGTCGTCGGAAACGCCACGAAACTCTGCAGCATCGGCAGGCTCTTGGCGGCTTCGTCCTTGTCCGAAATGCCGGCGATCAACGTCGTGTACTCGATGCCGTAGTGCCGGCGAAAGCGTTGCACGGCCTCCGCAGCCTGGGGGAAATCGCCAAAATGCTCGAACATCAGGGAGACAACTTCTAATCCTTTGCCGCGATATTCCTTATAGAGAGGTGCGAGAAACGCCGCTTCATCGTGGCAATTCGGACACCAGCTGCCGGCAAGCGCCACGATGAGCACTTTGCCGCGAAACTGCGCATCATTGGACGAGACCGTTTTGCCGGCGAGGTCGGGAAATGCAAAATCGAACTGATTTGTGCCCGGACGCAGCGCGGTAATCTGGTACGCATCCGGAAGCTTTGCGGCGGAGTCGCGCTTGGCGGTCCATTTCTCGTGGGATTTGAGTCCGGACCAAAAATCACCGGCCAGGGTGCCGTCGGGGCCCACCTTTGCCTTGTACAAGAACACGTGCGCACCATCGAAAGTCGACAGGTACAGCTCGTCGCCCCTTACCTGCCCGGCAAGAAACCGATGGTCGCCGCTCGGCGTCAGAAACGTGCCGCTCACGAGGTCGTGCGACTGCTTGAACTCCCCGACCGCCACTTCGCCGCCGCCGCTGTCGTCTGTGAACTTCACCGACCATCGGCCGGACAGATCGGCGCTGTTTTTCGCCGGTGTTGCAAAGAAGCGATACGGCTCGCCCAAGGTTGCCTGCAGCGGCACATGTTGATTTTTGCCGCCCAGCTTGACCAAGAAGACCTCGCCCTTCAATTGATTGCCCGTCGCATCGGCGCTAAGAACATTTTCGTAACCCGGCATGCGTATTTCCACGTGAGAGCCTGAAATCTTCACCTCGCGCAACGGCAGCCGTTCCTTGCCGTTCAGGAGATACCCCACCACCCGCGATCCCTCGCGCACCAGCTGCAAACCGAACGGCAACTCGCCGCCGGGCGTTTGCAGAACGGCGCGGTACGTACCCATTTTGACGCCCGCGTCCTCCGCAGCGCTTCCCTGCCAGGTGCCTACGCCTAAGGCGGCGAGCAATATCCCTGCCGGCAGAAACAATGTCTTTTTCATACCTCAACGATACCCGCGCGCCTGTAAAGTGAACAGCTTCGCGTATTGCCCGTCGGCCGCCATCAGCGATTCGTGGCTGCCGCGCTCGACGATGCGGCCTTCCTCGAGCACCAGTATTTGATCGGTCATGCGCACGGTCGAAAAACGGTGTGAAATGACGATTGCAATGCGGTTGCGGGTCAGCTCCCGGAAATGCTCGAACACCTCGGCTTCCGCGCCCGCATCGATTGCCGCTGTGGGTTCATCCAGCACCAAGATATCGGCTTCACTGCGCATGAAGGCGCGGGCCAGCGCGATTTTCTGCCATTGGCCGCCCGACAGCTCCCGGCCATCCTTGAACCACTTGCCGAGTTGGGTGTGATAGCCGGCGGGCAGCTGCTCGACGAACTCGGAGGCAAGGCCTTTGGAGGCTGCGTTGTGCCAGCGGGCCTCGTCATCGAAGGCGCGTGCATCGCCCGCGCCGATATTTTCGCCCACGATGAGCTGGTAACGTGCGAAGTCTTGAAAAATGACGCCAATGCGCTGGCGCAGCGTGTTCTCATC
This sequence comes from Gammaproteobacteria bacterium, assembly GCA_028293775.1. The sequence goes on along the minus strand of JAQGOD010000319.1, from coordinate 985 downwards.
CCATTCTTTAAGGTCGAGTCCATCCAGCATGATTCGCCCGCGTGTCGGCTCGTACAGCCTCGTCAGCAATTTGATCAAGGTGGTTTTACCGGAGCCGTTTTGCCCCACCAGGGCCAAGCTCTCGCCAGGGCGCACGTGCAAGTCGATGCCCGACAGGGCCGGCAGGGTCGCGCCGGGGTAGACAAATTCAACGTCCTCGAAGCGAATGCCATCTTTAGGATCCGGCCCGACGAGCTTGTGACCGGCGGCATTGCCGCGGCCCACCGGCTGCTCCAGGTATTCGAAAAGGTTCGAGAGGTACAAATTGTCCTCGTACAAACCGCCGACGGCCGACAGCGCGGCGGTCACTGCGGATTGCCCCTGACGAAACAACATCAGGTACATGGTCATTTGTCCCACCGTCATGGCGCCGAACACAGTCGCCGCGGCGATCCACACATAGCCGCCGTACAACGCTGCGATGCCCAGCAATCCCAACCCAAACCCCCAGGCGTCGCGCCGCAATGTCAGGTCTCGATCCTCCCGATACAGCCGCGTGAAAATGTCGCGATAGCGGTCGAGAAATCGCTGCCCCAGCCCGAACAGTTTGACTTCCTTGGCGTAATCTTCCCGCGCCAGCAGTGATTCCAAATACAGTTGCATGCGCGATTCGGGCGCCCGCCAACGGAAAAGCCTAAATGCCTCGCCCGAGAATTTCGCTTCGGCGAGAAATGCCGGTAAGCCGGCCAACAACAAGAGCACCACCGCCCAGGGCGAGAACCTATACAGCAATCCGCCGAAGGAAATCAGCGAGACTGCATTTTGGGCCAAGGCAAACGTTCGCATCACCAAGCTCAAGGGCCGGCTCGAGGCTTCGCGGCGCGCGCGCGTCAATTTATCGTAGAACTCGGAATCCTCGAATTGCGTCAGATCCAAGGTCAATGCCTTTTCGAGAATCATGACGTTGACGCGCTGCCCGAGTTGCGCGCGCAACAAGGACTGTGCA
>JAQGOD010000080.1 GCA_028293775.1 Gammaproteobacteria bacterium | reverse complement strand
TCACTTCTTCCAGCCTTTGGGGGCCGCCTCAGAACAGTTGACCGAGAGCGTCCTGCAATTCGTCGGCAATATGAGCGGCGTTTTATTGGGTTCGCTCGGCTTGGCATTTCTCGTCTACACCGTCATTGCCACCATTGAAAAAGTCGAAAAGAGCTTCAATTTTTTGTGGCGCGTCGATCAGCCAAGAAGTTTTGCGCGCCGCTTCACCGAATATTTGAGCGTGATGATATTGGGGCCGATCCTGCTCGCCGTGGCTCTCGGCCTGTTGGCGAGCGCCGAAAGCAGTCCGTTTGCCTTGTGGCTGGACGCAATCAAACCGCTGGCGTGGCTGTTGGGAGGCACGGGAAAAATTCTTCCCTACCTGATCGTTACCGTGATCTTCACGTTCATGTACGCCTTCATTCCCAATACCAAAGTTCAGCTGCGCGCCGCCCTCATCGGCGGAATCACAGCCGGCATCATTTGGGCGCTCGTAGGTAAAGTATTTACGGCATTCATCGTGTACTCCTCGACCTTGGTCGCCGTCTACACCGGTTTTGCCATTGTCCTCACGACGCTCATCTGGATTTACCTGAGCTGGCTCATTTTGCTGATCGGCGCACAGCTGTCCTTTTACGTGCAGTTTCCGCAGTACTTGCGTCACGGACAAGCAGCCGTCGAATTGACGGGCAGGGATCGCGAGAAAGTCGCCCTATCGGTGATGTATCTCATCGGCCGCGACTATGCAGCGGGCAAGATCCATTGGACGCCCGATGCACTGGCCTCGGAACTCGACATTCCCAGCATACTGATGGCGCCGATACTGAATTGTCTGGAGAAGGCGGGCCTGCTCGTCATGACCGAAGAGGAACGATTCGTTCCCGGCCGCGACATTGCAGCGATTCAGCTCGTGGAGGTGTTGGACACCGTGCGCACCTTGCACAGCGGCCGCTTGGCTGTGGGCGTACGCGGTGTAGCACCGGCGCTCGCGCTGCTCCAACAGGCCGAGACGGCCATGCGGTTGCCCTTGCAGAATCTCTCGCTCAAGGACTTGACCTCAAGCTCGTGATTCATTCGCCGGCAATGGTCAACTCCTCAAGCAATATTGATCCTACGCGCACGCCGCCGCGGACATCGATGTCATCACCGACGGCGGCAATTCCGTTGAACATGGCGCGTAAGTTTCCGGCGATGGTGATTTCCGCCACCGGATATTGGATCGCCCCATTCTCGACCCAGAAGCCCGCCGCACCGCGGGAGTAGTCGCCCGTTACGGTGTTCACGCCTTGACCCATGAGCTCCGTCAGCAGCAGGCCGGTTCCAAGCTTCGCCAGCATGGGCGGAGCGCCGCCGGGCAAGGTGGGAGCGACCAGAAGGTTGTGAGACCCGCCGGCATTACCCGTGGTCTTGAGCCCCAGCTTCCTGGCCGAGTAACTGGAAAGGATGTAACCGGTGAGCACCCCCGCCGCAACCAATTCGCGGTCATGGGTGGCGACGCCCTCCTCGTCAAAGGGCGCACTGCCCATGGCCTTCAACAGATGAGGCCGCTCGGCGATGAAGATATTGGACGGAAACAATTGCTGTCCTGCGGAATTCAATAGAAATGATGCCTCCCGATATAAGCTGCTGCCGCGAATCGCCGCAATGAAGTGACCGATCAGCCCGCGCGCCAGTTCGGGGACGAAAAGCACCGGTGCGCGGCGCGTGCTGATTTTTCGCGGTCCCAAGCGTGCGATCGTCCGTCTGGCGCTTTCAAGCCCAACCGTGACAGGGTCTTGCAGTTCCTGCCAGTCGCGCGAGCTGGTGTACCAATAGTCGCGCTGCATGTCGTCGCCTTTTCCTGCAAGCACCACGCAACTGATCGTGTGTGAGGTGGTCGGATAGCCGCCAACGAAGCCATGCGTATTTCCGTAGACGTGCAATCCCTGATGCGTAGCGACGGATGCGCCTTCCGAGTTATTGATGCGCGGATCGAACCCGAGGGCCGCTGCTTCGCTGGATTTGGCGATCTCGATGGCGCGATCCGCGCTGACGTTCCACGGATGCGATAGGTCCAGGTCCGGCGGCGCGCGTGCCATCAGCGCCGCGTCCGCCAGACCGGCACTCGCGTCCTCAGCGGTAAAACGGGCAATGCTGCAAGCTTTGGCAACCGTTGCACTGACCGCTTCCAGCGAGAAATCCGCCGTGCTGGCGGACCCCTTGCGCTGTCCAAAATACACGGTAATTCCCATGCTGCGGTCTCGCTGGTGTTCCAGGGTCTCGACTTCCCCGAGCCGCACCCCCACGGACAGGCCGGTATCCTGGCTGACGGCCGCTTCGGCCTGGGAGGCTCCGCGAGCCCGCGCTTCGTCCAAGGCGCGTTCAATGATCGACTCCAGGTCTGATTGGGTCAGGCGCACGGGGGTATTGGTCACGGCCATCGACGTCTCCACCTTAGGGGTGAGGGAATCCATAAGGATGATTCTACCGGCCCGAGTGATAGCATGGGGAATATGACTATCGATGATGAAACCCCGGATACGGGCGAAACTGAGGAACAGCGGCTAAGCAAGAGCGCCCGCAAGCGGGAAGCGGCCTCCTTGCAGGAGCTGGGGGTGAAACTCTCCGCCCTCCCCGATCAGGAGATCAAGGCCCTGGACCTGCCGGAAAATCTTTTTGTTGCCTTGCGCGACTTGCGTCGCCTGCCGTCCCATGGAGCGCAGGTTCGCCAGCGCCAGTACATCGGCAAGTTGATGCGTTCGATCGATCCGGAGCCGGTACTTGCCAAGCTGGCCGAGCGTAAGCAACGCCACGATGTGGAAATTCGCCATTTTCAGCAAAT
>JAQGOD010000312.1 GCA_028293775.1 Gammaproteobacteria bacterium | reverse complement strand
TGGCCGAGTTGGGCGCGGGCATGAAGAAATATCCGCAGGTACTCTTGAATGTCCGGGTGGCCAAGCGCTTCGATCCGCTGACGGACACGAAGGTGGCACAAATCGTAGAAGACGTGGAACGGCGCCTCGAGGGCCGTGGCCGTATCGTGTTGCGCGCATCGGGCACGGAACTCGTGATTCGGGTGATGGTGGAGGGTTCGGATGCGAATCTGGTCAAGAGGGGTGCCAGCGAGATAGCCGCGGCAGTCGAAGCGGCTTCCAGCATCAATCCTTAGGGGGCTTGCAGTTACGAGGCGGCGCGGCTAATCTTCGCCGCCTTTCCCGCAGGGCAATTGCCCGAAGGTTGGCTATGCGTCGTCCGATGGTCGCGGGCAATTGGAAAATGCACGGGTCTCAGGCCTCCAATCAGGCATTGCTGGCCGAGTTGGAGCGCTCTATACGGCCCGACTGGCCGATCGACATCGTGGTGTTTCCGCCTTATGTCTATTTAGCCGATGCGGTCCGCGTGTTGGAGGATGGCCGCATCATGGTGGGCGCGCAGGATGTGTGCGCCGAGTCCGGCGGCGCGTTCACCGGTCAAGTGAGCGCCGCCATGCTCAAGGACGTGGGATCCACCTATGTCATCGTCGGTCATTCCGAGCGGCGGCGCTGGTATCACGAGGACGATACGTTGGTGGCGCGCAAGTTTGCGGCCGCGCTTGCGGGTGGTTTGAAGCCGGTGCTGTGCGTCGGGGAAACTCTCGAAGAGCGCGAGGCGAAGCAGACCGAAGCGGTCGTGGGACGCCAAGTTGAGGCGGTGATCGCCATGCTCGGCATAGGGGGCTTTGCGGAGGACGCCGTGCTGGCCTATGAACCCGTGTGGGCCATAGGCACTGGCCGTACGGCGACGCCGGAACAGGCTCAGGCCGTGCATGCATTCCTGCGCAGCCGCATAGGGGCGCATGATGCTAAGATAGCGGGCCAATTGCGGATACTGTATGGCGGCAGCGTAAAAGCCGGCAATGCGGCAGAGTTATTCGCGATGCCCGACGTGGACGGTGGATTGGTGGGCGGCGCTTCGTTGAGCGCGGATGAGTTTCGACAGATTTGCGCGGCTGCGGCCGCGCGTCAATAACGTACGTCGAACGTGCGTCACTAAAGAGATTTTCTATGCTGCGTGGTGTGATCTTAGGCGTGCATGTGCTGCTTGCTCTGATGATTATCGGATTGGTGTTGCTGCAGCGGGGCAAGGGCGCGGAGGCGGGCGCGGGATTCGGTTCGGGCGCGTCGGGCACGGTATTCGGTGCGCGCGGCACCAGTACGTTATTTTCCAAATTGACGGCAGTGTTCGCGGGCTTGTTCTTCGTGACCAGCTTGAGCTTGGCCTACCTCGGGTCGCATGCTCCGGCGCAACCGACTTCTGTGTTGGAACGCGCGGCACAGGCGGCCGCTCCATCCAAAGCGCCGCCCCCGGCGCTGACTCCCTCAGCGCCGCCGACGCCGGTAACTGCGCCGGCAACGCCGCCGCAAGCGGCGCCGGAAACGACGCCGACAGCACCGGAAAAAAAGTGATCAAAGCCGACGTGGCGAAATTGGTAGACGCGCTAGTTTGAGGGGCTAGTGGGGCAACCTGTGCCGGTTCGAGTCCGGCCGTCGGCACCAACAATGTCGTGCGGAACTTGAGTTGTTCCGCGCGACGCAACAAGCTCGCGCCTGATACAATTATGGTCAATCCGTGTAGCGAATGGCGCCGATTATGTTGCGACAGTATTTACCGATATTGATTTTTTTGGGATTGGCGACGGTTCTCGGTCTGGCGTTGTTCACCGTCGGTTGGATATTGGGTCCGCGCCGTCCGGATCCTGAAAAACTCTCTCCCTACGAATGCGGTTTCGAGGCATTCGAGGATTCGCGCATGCGCTTCGACGTGCGCTACTACCTGGTCGCCATTATTTTCATTGTCTTCGATTTGGAGATCGCGTTTTTCTTCCCTTGGGCCGTTTCCCTTAAAATCACCGGTACCTTTGGCCTCGTCTCCATGCTGGTTTTCGCCTTGGTGCTCGTGGTCGCGCTGGCCTATGACTACAAGAAAGGGGCGTTGGAATGGGATTAGAAGCCGACAATACCGCGCGCGGCTTCGAAGTGACGAGCATCGACAAGCTCATCAATTGGGCTCGGACCGGATCACTGTGGCCGATGACCTTCGGACTGGCCTGTTGTGCCGTGGAGATGATGCACGCCGGTGCTGCTCGTTACGATCAGGACCGCTTCGGCATCATCTTCAGGCCGAGCCCGCGCCAATCCGATGTCATGATCGTGGCCGGCACGCTGGTCAACAAGATGGCCCCCGCGCTCCGCAAGGTATACGACCAGATGACCGAGCCGCGCTGGGTGATCTCCATGGGCTCATGCGCCAACGGCGGCGGTTACTACCATTATTCCTATGCCGTGGTTCGCGGCTGCGATCGCATCGTGCCGGTCGATGTGTATGTGCCGGGGTGTCCGCCCACCGCCGAGGCGCTGCTCTACGGCATTATCCAGCTGCAGAACAAGATCAGACGTAACAAGGCGATTATCCGATGAGTTCGGATCCGCTCGTCACGGCGGCGGTTGCGACACCGACCCGCCTGCAAAGGTTGGCGGAAGCCATTACGTTGGCTTTGCCGGGCAAGGTGGCGAGCGTCGGCAATCACACCGGCGAATTGACGTACGAAGTGCCCGCCGATGAGCTATTGGGTGTTGCCTCTGCGCTGCGCGATGGCGCGGATTTGAAGTTCCAAATGTGCATGGACGTGTGCGGCGTGGATTATCTCTCGCACGGGCGTGACGAATGGAATACCCAGAGCGCAACGTCGTCCGGATTCAGCCGCGGCGTCGCGCGCGGAGCCCAGCGCATCGGCCCCGTGCCGCCGGGGCGCCGATTTGCGGTGGTATACCACCTGTTGTCGATTTCCTTGAATCAACGTTTGCGTCTGCGGGTGTTTTGTGCGGATGATGAGCAACCCATGGTCGATTCCGTCACCGCGATCTGGGCGGGTGCCAACTGGTTCGAGCGCGAGGCTTTCGATCTGTTCGGCATTCTCTTCAGGGGGCACCCGGACCTGCGCCGCTTGCTCACCGACTACGGCTTCATTGGGCATCCGTTCAGAAAGGATTTTCCGCTCTCGGGCAATGTTGAAGTCCGCTACGATCCGGAAAAAGGACGCGTGGTCTACCAGCCCGTGACCATCGAGCCGCGTGTGCTGGTGCCGAAGGTCATCCGGCACGACAATCGCTACGACCCGCAGTTGACCAACGCGCCGGTCGCAACCACGAGCATCGCGAAATCCGATGGCTGAAATCCGCAACTACACCATGAATTTCGGCCCCCAGCATCCCGCCGCGCATGGCGTGCTGCGCTTGGTGCTGGAACTCGATGGCTAAGTGATTCAAATGGCCGATCCGCACATCGGCCTCCTGCATCGTGCGACCGAGAAGCTCGCAGAGAGCAAGCCCTTCAATCAGTCGATCGGCTACATGGATCGATTGGATTACGTGTCCATGATGTGCAACGAGCATGCCTACGTCATGGCCATCGAAAAGCTGCTGGGACTCGAGCCGCCGCTGCGTGCTCAATATATCCGCGTGATGTTCGATGAGATCACCCGCATCTTGAATCATCTTATGTGGCTCGGGGCGCACGGTCTTGATATCGGCGCGATGACCGTATTCCTGTATTGCTTCCGCGAGCGCGAAGATCTCATGGACTGTTATGAGGCAGTGTCCGGCACGCGCATGCACGCGACCTACTATCGTCCCGGCGGCGTGTATCGCGACCTGCCTGATTCGATGCCGCAGTACCAGTACTCGCAGTGGCGCAGCAAGAAGGATGTGGATCGCTTGAACAGCCGGCGCTCCGGCGGCTTGCTGGATTTCATCTTGGATTTTACCAAGCGCTTTCCGTCGTGCGTCGATCAATACGAAAGCTTGCTCACCGACAATCGAATTTGGAAACAGCGCACGGTCAATATCGGCGTGGTCAGTCCCGAGCGCGCGATGCAGCTGGGATTCTCCGGCCCCATGCTGCGCGGTTCCGGCGTCGAATGGGATCTGCGCAGGAAACAGCCTTACGACGTGTACGACAAAGTGGACTTCGACATTCCGGTGGGAGTCAACGGCGATTGCTACGACCGCTACTTGGTCCGCGTCGAAGAGATGCGCCAATCAAACCGCATCATCGAGCAATGCGTGGCCTGGCTCAAGGCCAATCCTGGATCCGTCATGATTGACGATCGCAAAGTACGGCCGCCGCGCCGCGAAGAGATGAAAGGCGACATGGAGTCGCTCATTCATCACTTCAAACTCATGACCGAGGGCTACTGCGTGCCGCAAGGCGAGGTGTATGCGGCGGTGGAAGCGCCGAAGGGAGAGCTGGGCGTGTACCTGGTATCGGATGGCGCGAATAAGCCGTACCGGCTGAAAGTGCGCGCCCCCGGATTCCCGCATCTGGCCTCGCTGGATGAAATGGTCCGCGGCCATATGCTCGCGGATGTCGTCGCCGTCATCGGAACCCAGGATATCGTCTTCGGCGAGATAGACCGATGAGCGCGAAATTATCGGATCATGTGCGAGAAGAAATCGACCGGTGGCTGGCTAAATTTCCGCCCGACCGCAAGCGCTCCGCGGTCATTGCGGCCTTGCATGCGGTGCAGCATGAGAACCATGGCTATTTGACCCCGGAGCTGATGGACGCCGTCGCCGCCTACCTCGAGCTGCCGAATATTCTGGTGTACGAAGTGGCCTCCTTCTACTCCATGTTCGAGACCAAGCCGGTGGGGCGTCATCACATTTCCGTGTGCACGAATATCTCTTGCATGCTGCGCGGCTCTCAATAGGTGGTGGACTACGTCGAGAAGAAGCTCGGCATCAAAACGGGCGAGAGCACGCCGGATGGACGGATTTATTTGAAGCGCGAAGAGGAATGCCTGGCGGCGTGCTGCGGGGCGCCGATGATGATGGTCGATCACGTATTCCATGAGAACTTGACGCCGCAAATCATCGATACCGTGTTGGACGAATTGAAATGAGCAGGGGCCGCTGATGCCTTATGAACAGAATCTGGTGCTATTCGAGGCCTTGAAATACGAGCGGTCGTGGACGCTCGAGGTGTACCGTCAATTCGGCGGCTATCAGGCGTGGGAGAAAATCCTGCGCGAGCAAACTCCGCGCGAAAAGATCATCGATGAGGTGAAGGCCTCCGGACTGCGCGGCCGCGGGGGCGCGGCATTTCCGATGGGCGTGAAGTGGAGCTTCATGCCCCGCACTTCGCCGGTGCAAAAATACGCGGTATGCAACTCGGACGAATCTGAGCCCGGCACCTGCCATGATCGGGAAATTCTGCGCTACAACCCGCACTCGGTCATCGAGGGTATGGCCATCGGCGGCTACGCGATGACGGCGACGGTGGGATACAACTATATCCGCGGAGAATTTTTGGCCGAACCCATTCCGCGATTCGAAGCGGCACTGGCCGAGGCGTACGCCGCCGGCCTGCTCGGCAAGAATATTTTAGGCTCCGGCGTCGACTTCGATCTACACACCTTCATCGGTGCCGGGGCGTATATCTGCGGAGAGGAAACCGCGTTGCTCGAGTCCCTCGAGGGCAAGCCCGGCAAGCCGCGCTTCAAGCCGCCGTTCCCCGCCAATTTCGGGCTGTTCGGCAAACCGACGACCATCAACAATACGCAAAGCTTCGCGTCGGTGCCCACCATCATGCGCAAGGGCGCCGCCTGGTTCGCAGGGTTAGGGCCGGTCAATTCCGGCGGCACGATTATTTTCTCGGTCTCCGGACACGTCGAGAAGCCCGGCAATTTCGAGTTGCCCATGGGAATTCCCTTCAAGGAGTTGATGGCGCTGGCCGGCGGAGTGTGGAAGGGCCGCAAGCTAAAGGCGGTAATTCCCGGCGGTTCCTCTTGTCCCGTGGTGCCCGGCGACGTGATGTGGGGCACCAACATGGATTACGACTCGGTCAAGAAAGCCGGCTCCTCCATCGGCACCGGCGCCGTCATCGTGATGGACGAAACCACCTGCATGGTGCGGGCGCTGGAGCGCCTGGCGCGTTTCTATATGTCGGAGTCCTGCGGCCAGTGCACCCCGTGCCGCGAGGGCACCGGTTGGCTCGATCGAATGCTGAAACGCATCATCGCCGGCGAAGGACGCAGTGAAGATTTAGGATTGCTGCTCGATGTGGCCAACCGCATCGAGGGACACACTATCTGCGCCTTGGGCGATGCGGCCGCCTGGCCGGTACAAAGTTTCCTGAAGCACTTCAGGCCTGAATTCCAATACATGATCGAGCACAAGGGCCGCTCCATCACGGAAGGCGTCACTGATTTGGACGGCCGTCCGGCCGTTGCGGCTTGAGACATGGCAGACGACACAGTCAATATCGAAGTCAATGGCGTTGCGCTAAAGGCCCGCAAGGGCCAGATGATCATGCAGGTGACGGATCCGGCGGACATTTATATTCCCCGGTTTTGCTATCACGAAAAATTGACCGTCGCCGCGAATTGCCGCATGTGCTTGGTGGAAGTGGAGAAGGCGCCGAAGCCCCTGCCGGCGTGCGCCACACCGGTAGCCGAGGGCATGAAGGTGTTCACGAAATCTCCCAAGGCGGTTGCCGCGCAGCGCGCGACCATGGAATTTTTACTCATAAACCATCCGCTCGATTGCCCGATCTGCGATCAGGGTGGGGAGTGCGAGCTGCAAGATCTCGCCTTAGGTTACGGGCGCGACATTTCGCGATTCAGCGAGCGCAAGCGCGTCGTCAAGGACAAGAACATCGGGCCCTTGGTTTCCACCGACATGACGCGCTGCATTCATTGCACTCGCTGCGTGCGCTTCGGCGCGGAAATCCAGGGCTACCCGCAAATGGGCGCCACCGGCCGCGGTGAGCACATGGAAATCGGCACTTACATCGAACATAGCGTCGATCATGAGTTGTCCGCCAATATCATCGATCTGTGCCCGGTCGGCGCGCTCAACAATAAACCATTCCGCTATCACGCGCGCGCCTGGGAAATGTCTCAGGCTGCGCTGGTCTCGCCGCACGATGCTTTCGGCACGAACTTGTACGGACACGTGCTGCGCGGCAGGTTGTTGCGCATGGTGCCGCGCGAGAATGAGGAGATCAACGAAACGTGGATCGCGGACCGCGATCGCTTCGGGTTCGAGGGCATGTATTCGAGCGAACGAGTGTCGCAGCCCATGATGCGCATGAATGGCACGTTGCAGGTGGTTGATTGGGAAGTGGCGCTCACCGCCGCCGCTGATGGATTGCAGAAGGCCGCGGCGATGAGCCCCGCCGCAACGGGCTTTCTTGCCTCGCCCATGGCCACGCTCGAGGAACTGTACTTGCTGGCGCAAATTGCGCGCGGGCTAGGCTGCAACAACATCGATCACCGCTTGCGGCAGCTGGATTTTCGCGCACAAGAAAGCGAGGCGCCTTATCCCAACCTCGGTATGAAGATCGCCGATGCCGGGCGCCTCGAGAGCGTGCTCATCGTCGGTTCGGATCTGCGCCACGAGATGCCCATGCTGGCGCATCGCATTCGCCAAGCGGCGGTGAAGGGCGGGGCGCACGTGGCCTTCGTCAATCCGCGCCGTTTTGAGTATATGTTTCCGATCGCCGCTTACGCGGCCGTGAACGATATGGTGGGCGAACTGACTGCCCTGGTGCAGGCCGCCGCCGGTGCCGCGGGCAAGCCTCTGCCTCAGGGCGTAGGAGCGGCCCGGGTCAGCGACGATCACCGCTCCCTCGTCGGTGCGTTCTCACATGGAACGCGGCGCGCGGTCATCTTGGGCGCCCTGGCGCAGCGCCATCCGGCGTACTCGCAATTGAAGGCTCTCAGCATCGCCCTTGCGGATTTGTGCGCGGCCAGCATCGGCTGCATTACCGAAGGCGCCAATGCCGCGGGTGCGTACCTCGCCGGCGCGGTGCCGCATCGTGGGTCGGGCGGCGCTCCGCTTCAGACGCCGGGCCTGTCGGCTCGCCAGATGTTGGACTCACCGCTCAAAGCCTACGTGCTTTTCGGCGGTATCGATCCCGCCAACGATTTAGGCGTCGATGCGTCGGCTCTAAAATCGGCTGATCTGGTCGTTGCGGTCGGCACGCACTTGCCGGAGTCTTTGCGCGACACCGTACACGTGGTGCTGCCCATCGGCTCCTTCGCCGAAACTTCCGGTACGTATGTGAATGCGGAAGGGCGCTGGCAAAGTTGGGCCGGGGCAGCAAAGCTGGAGGGCGAGAGCCGGCCCG
>JAQGOD010000304.1 GCA_028293775.1 Gammaproteobacteria bacterium | reverse complement strand
AGGCCGTGTGCGAATCGTAGATTTCAACTATAGAACATTCGGCACGCCGCCCTTTATTTGCGCCCACTCCAAATCGCGGCGTATCTTGTTTTGCGAATCGAGATGCAGCTTGCCGGTCACGCCGGCGATTTCGCTCGAGACCGCGGGATTGTTCGATTTCAAGCCCGGCACCAATCGGTAGGCGTCGAAACCAAACGCGTATAGGCGATCGCGCCGCGCGGTACGGGCGGGCCAGGCCGCGCGCACCGGATCGCGAATTTGAGCGGTCACGGGATCGTACGAAATCATCCAAGGCATGTCCGGAAACAACATGCCGTCGATATCGGCATTGGCGCTCGGGTCGGGTTCGAAACTATCGGAGGTCGAATACACCGGCACATCGCCCGCGAAGTGAAATTTCAACTGCGGCATGATCAAGCGAGCGGCGCCTGCATTTCCGGCGATGAATACGAACGTGGCGTCGCTGCGGTGCGTGGACGGCTCGCCTTTGACGGACCTGACTTGCAACACTTGTTTGATGATGTCGGAGAAGTCGGGTTGCGAGGGTTCGTAGCGTTGGCTGTCGAGCAGGGTGCCGCCGAGGCTCTTCAATTCATCGGCGAACGCGGCGCTGACCCGCGTACCCCATTCACCGCTGGGAACGATGCTGACACCCGCGAGCCTGCCGTCTGCGACCACGCGCCGTGCCACCATGCGCGCCTCGTCCTCCGGCAACAGCGCAAACTGATAAAAGTTCTTTTCCGGACTGGCCGTGTCGCCTAAAAAATTCAGCGCCAGGATAGGCGTGCGGCCGGAACTCAATGGGGCGAGGGCTGCCACGTGCTCCTTGGTGAGCGGCCCCACGACAAAGCCCGCGCCGTCCGTGATCGCACGATTGTAAGCCGTGGCCACGTCTTCCGCGGCCACGTCATAGATTTTCAGGCGCGGGCGCGTCGCGGCGCTCTGCTGAAGATAAGCGGCAACGAAGCCGTCGCGTACCGCGACCCCAAAGGCTTCGCTGCGGCCGGACAGCGGCAGTAACAGCGCAATCTGATCGGGATATTCGGTTGCCACTTCGATTTGCGTCTGTGCGACGACGAGCACGCTGGCATTGGCCGGATGCTGCGGAAACATGCGCTTCCAATTGTCCAAAGCCGGCGCCGCGCGCGCGGGGTTGCGCTCGACTTCCACGGCAACGGGCCCTAATGCCAGCCAACCGACCACGATGGGGTCGGTTTTTGGCGGCGGCTTCATCGGTGCGCCGCGTTCGGCGGCCGTTCGCACCCGAATCAATAATTCATCCCGGTTGGCCTTGAGCGCGGCTGGATCGCTCAAATAGCGTTCCCGTTCAACCAGTAGGCGGGTGCCTTCGACTGGATGGCCGGTGAGAAAAGCGCTGCGGCCTCGAATCCAATAATAATTCTGAGCTTGCTCAGGCGCAGTCGGCACCGGAACCTGATCGAGTTCGCGGATGGCGCGGGTGGGATCATTTTCCGCATAGGCAATTTCCGCGGCGACGAGTGCGCGCGGAGTCGCAAGCTTGGTGCGAGCCTCGGGCGAAACTTGCGCCAGCGCCTGCTTGGCCGCCTGGATGTTACCTGCGGTTGCCCATTGCTCCGCGCTCAACAACTGATAGTTATCGCTCTCGGCCGGCACCTGCAGCGCGAGATCGGCATATTCGCGCGCGGCCTCCGCATGCTTACCGTCCCGCGCCAATTTCGCGGCGTGCTCTTGCTTGTCGGCGGGAGTCAAGGGCTTCACCAGACTGCACGCGCCGACCATCAGAACGAGCATCAATACCGCGTAACGCGCCAGCCGTGGACGTCGAGAGATCGGTGCCATACCCTTCCGCTCCTGATTCTTCAAATAGAGGCGCGGATTATAGTGACAAACGAGCGCATAGGGCTGCCGGCCTCGGGGACGCTTTACGTCGTTGCCACGCCAATCGGCAATTTAGGCGATTTGAGCGCGCGCGCACGCGATACGCTCGCGAATTGCGACTTGGTTGCGGCGGAGGACACGCGCCATACCGGCGTGCTGCTCAAGCATTTTGGCATCGGTACGCCGCAGCTATCGCTGCATGATCACAACGAAGCGAGCCGCGCGATTGAAATAATTGCACGCTTGCGCGAGGGCAAGTCGGTTGCACTGGTGAGCGATGCCGGTACGCCGGCCATCAGCGATCCTGGGTTCGAATTGGTTCGGCAAGTGGCGGCCGCAGGCCTCGATATCGTCGCCGTTCCCGGTCCGTGCGCGGCGATCGCCGCGCTCTGCATCGCCGCTTTGCCCACGGATCGGTTTTGTTTCGAAGGGTTTTTGCCGGCGCGCGGCGCTGCTCGGCGGCAACGGCTGGAGTCCCTCGTACAAGAGGTCCGGACCTTGGTGATCTATGAATCGCCGCATCGCGTGCGTGACACGCTCGAGGACTGCGTCGCCGCCTTCGGCGAAGGTCGCGCCGCAGCCCTTGTGCGCGAAGTGACGAAATTGCATGAAACGACATATCGAGGATCGCTGCTCGAGCTGTCCAACCTGGCCAAGTCGGATGCGGACCTGTCTCGAGGCGAAATTGTGCTGATCGTTGGCGGCATGCCGCAAACGGCGATCGGCGATGCGGATCCGGAAATGATCGCGGAACTCGACCAAGTGTTAGGTCCCTTGCTCGCCGAACTGCCCCTGAAACAAGCCGCGCATCTCGCGGCGCAAATCACCGGTGCACGCGATAACGAGGCCTATAAGCGCGCGCTGTTCTTGAAACAAAAATCGGCCTCGCATTAGTGTCCGTACCTGCGTATGGTGCTCGGCGGAGTCGGCCAGACAGTCGCTGTGTGCGATGAGCACATGGAGGAAAGTCCGGGCTCCACAGGGCACGGTGCCAGGTAACGCCTGGGAGGCGCGAGCCTACGGAAAGTGCAACAGAAAGATACCGCCTAAGTGCCGCGCAAGCGGCACCGGTAAGGGTGAAATGGTGCGGTAAGAGCGCACCGCGCGGGTGGCAACACCAACGGCACGGCAAACCCCACCTGGAGCAAGACCAAATAGGGAAGCGAGCGGCTTAAAACACCGCTACATGTGGCCCACATGGGCTTCCGGGTAGGTCGCTTGAGCTGCGCGGCGACGCGTATGCCAGAGGAATGACTGTCCAAGACAGAACCCGGCTTAACGGCCGACTCCTTCTTTAGGCGCTTACGCGCCACGTTTCCCGGGGCCGAAGCGGCCCCGCACATAATCGGTCAAGAGCAGGAAAGACCGGCGCTTACGCGCCACGTTTCCCGGGGCCGAAGCGGCCCCCCACATAATCGGTCAAGAGCAGGAAAGACCGGCGCTTCCGCGCCAACGCCGCGCTGACGCGGTGGATTTTCCGCTGCGCCCGCGCTTCCCACCCCTCAAGATGTGCAGTTAAGAGCAGGATCGCCGACGTTCGCGTAAAATCGCGACATTCGGTACTTGCATCCCATTGTAGGAACATCTCCTAAGGGATTGATTCAATTCAACCCCTCGATCGCAGCGCGCCATGCTTTTACAAAATGTGACCTAAGTCACTGTCGGGGCGGGTTTTTCTTACCATAACCCGTTGACAGTGCTCTCCTACGCTCCCTATAGTGGTGCCCGGTGGGAAATTGTGGGAGAAAATGGGTTTTCGGACCCATAAATCATGTTTCGGGGTGCCAACAAGCTAACGCTCGATGTGAAAGGCCGGCTGGTGATGCCGACCCGCTATCGGGAGCGGCTGCAGGAGCGCTGTGGGGGCAACCTGGTGGTGACGGTCGACAAGGACCAGTGCCTGATGATCTTCCCCCTGCCGGATTGGGAAGACATTGAGAGAAAGCTCTACAATTTGCCCACCTTGAATCCTCAGGTGAGGGGATTGCAGCGGCTGATGATCGGCAACGCCACTGACCTGCAATTGGATTCACATGGACGGATCTTGCTCCCCGCCAATCTGCGCGAGTTCGCTCATTTGACGCGCGACGCCATGTTGGTCGGGCAGGGGATGCGATTCGAGTTGTGGGACGAGGCGCGGTGGAACGAGCGCCGCGACGAGTGGTTGTCGAGTACGGAGAGCACCAGCGACCTTCCGGCCGAACTCGACACGTTGTCGTTCTAGCCGGTTGTTGCGGTGCAAGAGTTTGCGGGGGTTCACACGGCAGTCCTGTTACCCCAGGTGCTGGCGGCATTGAACATACAGGCGGGTGGCACCTACATGGACGCCACCTTTGGGCGAGGCGGACACGCAGGGGCGATATTGGAGAAGCTCATCGAGAATGGCCGTTTGCTGTGCCTCGATCGTGACCCCGCGGCCGTAGCTGCGGCCCGGGCTCGGTTCGCATCAAACCCCCGGGTGTCGGTATTCCTCGCTCCCTTCTCAGCGCTCGCCGCCTGCGCCGATCAGGTTCAGCCGGGCCTCGAGTTCGACGGCATTCTTTTCGATCTTGGCGTCTCATCGCCGCAGCTCGACGATCCCTCACGCGGCTTCAGCTTCATGCAGGACGGACCGCTCGATATGCGCATGAGTGCGGGCGAGGGCATGAGTGCGGCGGACGTGGTGAACGGTGCGCCGCTCGAGGAACTCATCCGCATATTCCGGGAGTACGGCGAGGAACGCATGGCGCCGCGCATCGCCCGCGCCATCGTCATGGACCGTCAAAAGAAGCCCTTCGAGCGCACGCTCGAACTCGCCGGCATGATCGAGCGAGTCGCACGCAGCAAGGAGCGGCACAAGCATCCCGCCACCCGCGTATTCCAAGCGTTGCGCATCTACGTCAACGGTGAACTGAAGGAACTGGAGTCGGCCTTGGAAGCAGCGCTTCAGCGATTGGCACCGGCCGGGCGGCTTGCCGTGATCAGCTTCCATTCGCTTGAAGATCGCATGGTGAAGCAGTTCATGCGCCGCCACGCGCTGGCGGATCCGATGTACGCGGGTCTGCCCGATATCCCGGTGCATGCGCGGCCCAAGCTGCGCCTTGTCGGGAAGGCCGTGCAAGCCGACGACAACGAAATCTCGCTCAATCCCCGCTCGCGCAGCGCCCGGCTGCGCGTGGCCGAACGCCTCGACCAAGGACTCGCCGCATGAAGACTCGCCGCTGGTTGCCTCTCGTTGTGCCCTTGTTGTGGCTGGCCGTGCTCGGTTCCGCGGTGCAGGTAATTTATGCGCGCCATCAGGCGCGCGACATGTTCGTCAAGCTGGAAAAGCTCAATGCCGAACGCGACTCGCTCGAGATGGAGTGGGGACGCCTGCAGCTTGAACAAAGCTACTGGTCCTCGCATGCCTTCGTCGAGCGGGTGGCCAATGCGAAATTGCAAATGAACCTGCCGCAGACCCGCGACGTGAGGATTGTGCGACCGTGAAATTGCGTTCCAGCGGAAACGACACGCAAGCGAAATCCTACCGCTGGCGTTCCGGGGTCGTGTTGGGGCTGGTGGTGCTGGGCGCCATCGGCCTCGCGGCGCGCGCGGTTGAGTTGCAGCTGGTTGACCACGGCTTTCTTGCGAAGCAGGGCGATGACCGCTCCATGCGGGTGGTTAAAATCGCTGCGCATCGCGGTGCCATCACCGACCGCAACGGCGAGCCGCTGGCCTTGAGCACGCCGGTGGACAGCATCTGGGTCAACCCGCAGGAGCTCAACGATAATATCGATCAGCTGCCGAGGCTGGCGCGCGCGCTCAAGGAGGATCAGCAAACCCTCGCGCGGCGCATCACCAGTAATCTCGATCGCGAATTCCTCTATCTGGTGCGCCATATGCCGCCGGAGCAAGCCGCGCGCATCAAGGCATTGGGGATTCCCGGCGTATACCTGATGCGCGAATACCGCCGTTACTATCCGGCGGGCGAGGTTTCCGGCCACGTGGTCGGATTTACCACCGTGGATGACAAGGGCCAAGAAGGCTTGGAGCTGGGCTTCGATCAGTTATTGAACGGCCAAGAC
>JAQGOD010000303.1 GCA_028293775.1 Gammaproteobacteria bacterium | reverse complement strand
ACGTCGAAAACGAGATCGGAGTGAGCCAGTGCTAAATTTTTCATCGAAATGTCCGCAGTAGTTGCGATTCGGGTAATTGGCTGATCAACGCGCTCTCGATCGCCGAGCGCGCCGAACTCACCGACATGCCGGTGAGGACATCGGCGAGAAAGGCGTAAACCAGCAAACTTTGCGCCGTTTCGCGGTCGAGACCGCGCGAAAGCAGGTAGAACAACATGTCCGGGTCGAGTCTTCCGGTCGTGGCGCCGTGCGCACACTTGACCTCATCGGCATGAATCTCGAGTTGCGGGCGCGTGTCGATTTCCGCATCCGGCGACAGCAGTAAGCCGCGGCAGGATTGCTGCGAATCGGCATGCACTGCACCGGCTTTCACGATCACCTTGGTGTTGAAAATGACGCGGCTGACATTGCTGGCAATCGCACGCGCCGTTTGCCGGCTGCGCGTATTGGGCGCGGCGTGAGTGACGATATTCACGCAATCGAGATGACGATCGCCGTGACCGACGAGGAGCGAGTAGCTGTCCAGAGATGCTTCGGGCTCGCTTAAATGCGCCTCCAGCGAGGAGCGGACCAAGCTGCCGCCCAAGGCAATGGTGAATTGTTTGCATTGGCTGCCGGCAGCCTGATGAATGTCGAGTGCATCCAACTGGGTCGCGCCGGGGCCGGTGGCATAGACACGGTAGTGCTCGAGCTGCGCGTGGTTGCGCAGGCAGATATGCGTGTTTGAATTGCTGAGCGGCGCCACGTCCCCTTGGGTGATGTGATGTTCAATGATGGTGGCGCTCGAACCGGGCAGCGCCTCGATGATGATTCGAGGATGTGCCGCTTGGTCCGCTTGACCCGTCGATACGTGCAGAATGACCAGCGGCGCACTGACTGCTTTCGTGATCTTCAAGTACAAGCCATCGGTGAACAGGGCCGTGTTGAGCAACGCCCAGCGCCGTTGATCTGCGTCCGATACGGGTTCGAAAAATCGCATTATCGACTTTGGATCAACTTTAGATAATTCCCGTATGCTATTGATTTCAATTCCATCAATAGCAGGAATCGCAGCCGCCGACGGCGCGCACCCATTGACCATGACCAGGGTCGTGGCGCGCTGCTCGGCGTCGATCAAGGAAAGCGGGGCATTCGCTTCGGGCGCGCCCTCGAATTCGCAGCTCGCGGCGGCGAAGCTCTGCGCGGCCAGACTGCGCAGGTCCGTGTAGCGCCATGTTTCATCACGCTGTACCGGCAATCCGAGCTTGAGGAAACGCTGCATCGCTTGTTCGCGAAGGGGCTGCAGCGCATCGGGCGTACGCGCGCGCCATTGGGCCTCGAAAGAGCGCAGTGCGGCGTTCATGCGACGCGGCTCTCCATCACCCAGTCGTAGCCGCGGCGCTCGAGTTCCTGCGCGAGCTCCTTATCTCCGGACTTCACGATTCGGCCGCCCGACAGAACGTGCACCTGATCCGGGATCACGTAATCCAGCAGCCGCTGGTAGTGGGTGACCAGCACGACGGCCCGCTTCGGGTCGCGCAGGCTGTTGACGCCCTTGGATACCACTTTGAGTGCATCGATATCCAGTCCGGAATCCGTCTCATCCAGAATGGCGAGCTTGGGCTCGAGCACCAGCATTTGCAGCACTTCGTTGCGCTTCTTCTCGCCGCCCGAGAACCCTTCGTTGACGCCGCGGCTCAAGAATGCCTCGCTCATCTGCATGAACTTCATTTTCTCTCTGATCAGCGCCAGAAACTCATAGGCATCCACTTCAGGTTCGCCCGCCGCTTTGCGCTTGGCATTCAACGCCGCCTTGAGCAAGTACACATTGTTGACGCCCGGAATTTCCACCGGATATTGGAATCCGAGAAACAAACCGGCTCGCGCGCGCTCCTCGGCGCGCATCGAAAGCAAGTCGCGCCCCTCAAAGGTCACGGAGCCGCGAGTCACCTCATAGTCTTCACGGCCCGCCAACACCTGGGCGAGGGTGCTCTTGCCCGAGCCGTTCGGGCCCATGATGGCGTGAACCTCGCCGGCGTTGACCTTGAGATTGACGCCGTTGAGTATTTCTTTGCCCGCCACTCGGGCAGAAAGGTCTGAAATTTCAAGCAAGATAGTTCTCTCTTACGCCGCTTAACCGACGGCGCCTTCCAGGCTCACGCTGAGCAGATTCTGTGCCTCTACCGCGAATTCCATCGGCAGCTCTTTGAACACGACTTTGCAGAAGCCGCTGACGATCATATTGACCGCATCCTCGGCGGAAATACCGCGCTGCAGGCAATAGAACAGCTGGTCCTCGCCGATCTTCGACGTGCTGGCCTCATGTTCGACGGTTGCGGTGGGATTCTTCACTTCCATGTAAGGAAACGTGTGCGCGGCGCACTTCGGCCCCATCAGCAAGGAGTCGCACTGGGTGAAATTGCGAGCCCCTGCGGCGCTCGGCAGAATTTTCACCAGCCCACGGTACGTGTTCTCAGCATGTCCGGCGGAGATGCCCTTGGACACAATGGTGCTCTTGGTATTGCGCCCGATGTGGATCATCTTGGTGCCCGTATCGGCCTGCTGATAATTGTTGGCGACGGCGACCGAATAGAATTCACCGATGGAATTTTCGCCCTTCAGCACGCAGCTCGGATATTTCCAGGTGATCGCTGAACCGGTTTCCACTTGAGTCCAGGAGATTTTGGAGTTGCGGCCGCGGCACTCGCCGCGTTTGGTGACGAAATTATAAATTCCGCCCAGGCCGTTCTCATCGCCGGGATACCAGTTTTGCACGGTCGAGTATTTAATCTGCGCATCGTCGAGCGCGACTAATTCGACGACCGCGGCGTGCAGCTGATTCTCATCGCGCATAGGGGCCGTGCAACCTTCCAAATAACTGACCGAAGCGCCTTCTGCGGCGACAATGAGTGTCCGCTCGAACTGACCGGTCTTCGCAGCATTGATGCGAAAGTAAGTCGACAGTTCCATCGGGGAGCGCACGCCGGGGGGCACATAGACGAAGGATCCATCCGAGAACACCGCGGAATTGAGCGCCGCAAAGAAATTATCCGTGGTGGGCACAACCGTGCCGAGATAGCGCTCGACGAGCTGCGGGTGGTTGCGCACCGCATCCGAGAATGAACAAAAAATCACGCCCGCCTTGCCGAGCTTTTCCTTGAACGTGGTCGCGACCGATACGCTGTCGAATACCGCGTCCACCGCAACGCCCGCCAAGCGCGCGCGCTCGTGCAGCGGAATGCCCAGCTTCTCGTAGGTCGCCAGCAATTTCGGATCCACCTCATCCAAGCTTTTCGGCGCGTTTGCCGGCGCTCGAGGAGCCGAGTAATAGGAGATGTCTTGGTAATCGATGGGCTTGTAGTGCACATGCGCCCAGGTCGGCTCCTTCATGGTCTGCCAGTGGCGGAACGCCTTGAGCCGCCAGTCCAGTAGGAACTTCGGCTCATGCTTCTTCTTCGATATGGCGGCGACCACATCCTCATCGAGGCCGGGCGGTAGGCTGTCGGATTCGATATCCGTGATGAACCCGTGCCGGTATTTCTGGCCAACCAGGGCTTCGACTTCTTGAGATTTGCTAGACACAGTTTTCCAGAGGTTGATTCTTAAGAACTTAAGGCTGTTGTGGGGCCGGTTTTCAGGTATTCACGTGAATTTCCGAGGCCAAGTCGGCCACCCGCACGCCCGCGGAGTCCAATCCTGCCAATTGATGCAATGTGACATCTTCCAGCGCACGCCGGATCGCGGCATTGACCCGCTGCCATGCGCCCCCCACACGGCAGAGGCGTTCTATTCCGCATTGACTGGAGGCACCGCTGCATTCGGTGATGGCAATCGGACCCTCAAAGACATCGAGAATTTGCGCCGCGGTAATTTGATCCGGCCGTCGCGCCAGACGATAGCCGCCTTGTGCCCCGCGCGAGGAGATCACCATACCGGCGCGCTGTAGGCCCTTGAGTACCTTGCTGACCGTGGGCCGGCCCAAGCGGGTGCGTTCGGCCAATTCAGCAGCGGCCCGAGCGGTGGTGGGCTCTTGCGCTAAACTGGCCAACACCACGGTGGCATAGTCCGTCATTTTTCCCATGCGCAGCATAGATACCGTCCTCCGGAAGGGAGATTCATGTGGGACTATTTTAGTCCTATTTGACATGAAGTTCCACCGCGAAGGCGCAGCGGCCTTAGGTTTGTTATCCTGGCTTAAGTTAACCGTCAAAATCAGCGAGATACGCAAGATATGAACATTGGAGAGTTGAACGCCACCGCCCGTGCCTTGGTCGCCAAGCACAAAGGGATACTTGCCGCCGACGAGAGCGGCAGCACCATCAAAAAGCGCTTTGACACCATTAAGCTCGACTCCACCGAGGAGAACCGGCGCGCCTACCGCGAGATGCTGTTCACCGCCAACGGGGCCCAGACCTATATCAGCGGCGTGATCCTGTATGACGAGACGCTGCGTCAGAAAACAAAGGATGGCGTTCCGTTTCCCGTCTACCTGGCCAAAGCCGGAATGCTTCCCGGCATCAAGGTTGATCTGGGCGCGAAACCGCTGGCCGGCTTCCATGGCGAGACCATCACCGAGGGCTTGGACGGCTTGCGCGAGCGATTCGCCGAATACCACAAGCTGGGGGCGAAATTCGCCAAATGGCGTGCCGTCATCAACATCGATTCGGGCATCCCGACCCGCTATGCCATCGATGCCAATGCAGAAGCACTGGCGCGTTATGCCGCCTTGGCGCAGGAAGCCGGGATCGTGCCCATCGTCGAGCCGGAAGTGCTCATGGACGGCGCTCACCCGCTGGAGCGCTGTGAGGAAGTCACCAATTTGGTACTGGATAGTGTATTCACGCACTTGTTTGCCGCCCGCGTCATCCTGGAAGGCATGATCTTGAAGCCCAACATGGTGGTCCCGGGTAAGAAGTCGGCCGACCAAGCCACTCCCGAGCGTATTGCGGA
>JAQGOD010000275.1 GCA_028293775.1 Gammaproteobacteria bacterium | reverse complement strand
CCTCGGACGTCAACTGGGTGTCGAGCAGCAATGGATCGTCCCAATGAAATTGTTCGCGTGCCATGCCTTGTAAGAACCCTACGATTGACCTGCGAAGGATCGCACACTTGCACTAGGCCGGCACGTCAAACGCCGCATTTGACAAAACTTCGCTGTCGGCTAGTTCCTACAGCAGCTGTGTTTCCGCATGGGAACGTAGATCGATATTTACCTACAGCTGTCGCGGTTCGCCGGTTTTAGTGTGCATTTGTACGCAACCACCAGGAGTTCCTAATGGCAAATAGCACCCAGGGTTCCGACAAGAATCAAAATCAGACCGGCAAAAATCCGACTCAGCAGAATCAAGGCGGCAAGCAAGGACAGCCTGGCCAGCAGGACCAAGCTCAACGCGGGGGCGGAAGCGGCCAGCAAACCGGCAGCGGCACCAGCGGCGACCGGTCCAATGACATGGGCCGCAAGGATGATATGAACCGCAAGGATGATATGACCCGCAAGGACAGGTAGATCCGTTGAAAACCTAGCCGAATTGGTATTAGGGGTACCCCCGAGGTACCGACCAGGCAACAATCGTCAGGGGGCTGAGGCAAGTCAGCCCCCTGACTGGGGAAGTGGGTGGAACTAAAAAAATCAAAACCGATCGTCACGTCGGTACGTCTGTTGGTCTTCGGCGCCCTAGGAACGCTTCTATATTTCGGGCGCGTCGCCTTTATTCCAGTCGCCCTCGCCCTTCTCATTTCTCTCGTGCTCTCGGGTCCCGTCGAGGCGCTGCATGCCCGCCGCGTGCCTCGCAGCCTCAGTGCTGCCCTGATGATCGCGGCCATCCTCGGCATTTTCGCCGGGCTTGCCAATTACATGACGGAACCGGCACAAAAATGGTTTGCCGCGGCCCCTCACACGGTGAGGCTCATTGAGAGAAAAGTCAGGCCCTTCGAGCAATTCATGGCACGCAT
Organism: Gammaproteobacteria bacterium; assembly: GCA_028293775.1. The sequence continues at coordinate 3,296 of JAQGOD010000275.1, read as the reverse complement.
CGGCGAGCTGCGCATCGCCGCCGGCAATATCGGTTCCGGCCCCCCGCCTCCGCCTGGGCAAGCGGTGCCCGCGGCTCCCGCATCGGCGCCTCAGGAGAGCGCACCGGCCATGCTTCTCGATGCAACCCGGACCGTGGTCTTGTCATTGGTGACCATCATTATTCTCACGCTATTCTTGCTCGCGGGTGGACCGCCGATGCTGGGGCGAATGACGGCCGCATTTGCCAGCGACGTGAAGGCAGGTCACATTATCGCCTGCATCGAAAAAGTTCGCAGCGAAGTCGGCCGGTTTTATGTGACGACGGCTTTGATCAATGTCGGCCTTGGTGTTGCGGTCACTTTTGCGATGATGTTATTGGGTATGCCGACTCCCTACTTGTGGGGAACGATGGCGGCCATTCTCAATTTCATTCCTTATGCCGGTGCAACCACCTCGCTGATCGTGTTGACCGTGGTCGCCGTCATTTCCTTCGACGGATTGGGGCATGCCGCGGCTGTGGCCGCGTCGTATTTAACGATTGCAACCATTGAAGGTCAATTTGTGCAGCCGCTGTTGGTGGGCCGCCGCTTGCAGCTAAATCCCGTGTTGGTATTTCTCGCATTGTGGTTCGGCGGTTTTTTTTGGGGAATCGCAGGGATTATCCTCGCGACGCCGACCTTGGTAGCGGTAAAAGTGGTCGCGGCCCATTGTTCCAGCGCCGGCCAGCAGCTGCTGGATTTCCTGAGTCCTCACAACGATGACAAAGAAGACGCCCCCGCGCCGGCGCGCGTCAGTGCCTCCCGCCGCTTGCGGCCGGCTCAATCTTAAAAACCGCCGATCGCGCGCGGTGTGATCCGAGGGCCGTCGCAGTAATCCGACAGAAAATAGCCCGTACGAGGACCCCGTTTTTCGCGCGCCGGGACCGATATTCCACGACCACAACCTCGAGCACGAGAGCCCTAGATCTCAATTTGCCTGGCGATCTCGATCACATTCGCGGGCTCCAGATTGAATCGGTCGACGATTTTCACCGAATTTCGATAGAGAAACGCAAATAAGCTCAAGCGCCAGCCACGAAGTCTGGCGTTTTTTCGCTTCGACACCACAAGATCGCGCGCGCCGATGAAAATGGCCTCGTCGAAATTGATCGGCGTGTCGAAGCCCTGCGTGCGCGACAACGCCTGGCGCAAGTTCGGGATTTCAAGAAATCCAAAGCGCGCAACGACGTGCCACAGGCCGTCCGCCAACGAATCCACCACAATGCAGTTCGGGCCCGCCACGCGCGGCGATGTTTCGAACACAACGCTGAGAGCAATGGCATGGCGCGGCAATACGCCGACGAAGTGCGCATGATCGATGATCACTCGCGAAACCCTTTGCGTACTGCGCGTCAAGAAAACAGTCGTGCCTTCGATGCGGGGAATGACGCCGTTCTTCAGGTCCGCTAAGAACTCCTCGCCCGTATGGGGGGCCTGCTTGAAGGTCGCTTGTATCGCCTCGGTACCGGCGCGCCAGGTGATCATGACCACAAACAACAGCGCTGCGAAAGTCAGAGGCAGCCAACCCCCATCGGCGATCTTCATCAAGTTGGCGAGAAAGAAACTGCTATCGACGACGATGAATACCCCGATGACAGGAATCGCGGCAACTCGAGGCCATTTCCACAAGTCGCGCATCGCGCGGTACAACAGGAACGTGGTGAGCAGCATCGTGGTCGAAACCGCGGTGCCGTAAGCCCCCGCAAGGCGATCCGATCGTTCGAACGCGATGGTAATGGCGATGGTCGCCGCCATCAGCAGCCAATTGACCGAGGGGATATAGATCTGCCCGTAGATTCGATCCGAGGTTTGCCGGATAGCCACGCCCGGCAGCCAGCCGAGCTGCATGGCCTGCCTCGTCATCGAAAAGGAGCCGGTGATGATGGCTTGGCTGGCGATAATGGTCGCCAGCGTCGCCAGCACCACCAAAGGATAAATCGACCAGGCCGGTGCAATCTGGAAGAACGGATTGCCCGCCACCACGCCCTTGTCGAGCAAAAACGCCGTCTGGCCCGCATAACTCAAGAGCAGCGAAGGTAGGACGACAAAATACCATGAGCGGCGAATAGGCCCCTTGCCGAAATGACCCATGTCCGCATATAGGGCTTCGCCGCCGGTAATGCACAGGAATACACCGCCCAACACCAGAAATCCGGAGAATCCCGAAGCCCACATGAAACGCACCGCATAGCGCGGGTCCACGGCGGCGATCACGCCAGGGTGCTTGAGAACGGATGCGCTCCCGAGCACGGCGATCACCACGAACCACAGGAGCATGACCGGTCCAAAGGCGCGTCCAATCTTTTCCGTTCCAAATCGCTGCGAAGCGAACAGGCACAAAAGAATCACCACGGCCATGGGCATGACAAATGGCTTGAGCGTATCCGTCACGACATTCACGCCTTCGAGCGCGCTCAACACGGATATGGCAGGAGTGATCATGCCGTCACCGTAGATCAAGGCCGCGCCCAACAGTCCCATGCCCGTCAAAAGGCGTACGCCCGGGGTGAAACTGTTGGCGCCGATCAACGACATCAAGGCGAGGATGCCCCCCTCTCCACGATTGTCCGCTCGCATCACGAACAGGCAATACTTGATCGAGACCGTGAGGATGAGGGTCCAGAACACCAGGGAGAACACCCCGAGCGCTGTCTGCGGCGCGAATCGACCGTTCGTCGCCTGCACCACTGACTGCAATGTATAAAGCGGGCTGGTACCAAGATCCCCGAAAACCACCCCCATGGCGCCGAAAGCGGCCCACCTCGTGCGCCGCGCCTCTGTCGTCCCCGACACGGCCTTTTTTGTGTGCTCATTCGCGTTCGTAGGGCGCATCCCACAATCATACTGGACCTTGCGCCGGTGCCGGTCTAATCATGGCATCCGTACGATTAGGTGGGCGTTGTGCGGGTCGATCGCCAGGAGGCTTCGAAATGCGTAATCTCACGATCAAGAGTGCACTTGTTGTGGCGTGCTGGCCGTGGATGGCCGGGCTCGTCGCCGACGGTGTCCAAGTCAAGATCTCCAATGAAACAGTGCAGGACCTCGTCGTGAACGTTTACGACATGAACACGCAGCCGCAAAAAATGTTGCTCTCCAATGCGCACATCAACGGATTCACTTCCGTTCTTGTCAATGCAATCGGCGATGCAACGGGGCGGGCGAACTTGTCTTGGACCGCCACGAGCACCGACTCCCTCTCACCCAAGTGTGGTCAGGATCAAGCCCAAGGCCTCGCAAACAATGCAGCAGTCATCGTGCACGCCGATTCGAATTGCGGC
>JAQGOD010000257.1 GCA_028293775.1 Gammaproteobacteria bacterium | reverse complement strand
TTCCTCGTGCCCCGGACGCAGCGCAGCGCGTAGCTCTTCGCGAAGCGGTGCGCTGCAGAGCCGGGGCCGTAACGAGCGCCGGTGTTTGGTACGGTCCCGGCTCTGCGGAGCGGCATGAAGAATGCCGCACCGCGTCCGGGACACGAGAGCGAGTTTCTCCATGCGCTACCAACTCTATTACTGGCCCATGATCCAGGGCCGCGGCGAATATGTCCGGCTTGCGCTGGAAGATGCCGGCGCCGCGTATGATGACGTCGCACGTGGCTCAGGCGGCATGGCGGCGATGTCGCGCATGATGGAGCAGGGCGACACGCCGCCGTTCGCGCCGCCGTTCCTGAAGGCCGGCAAGCTGGTGATCGGGCAGACTGCCAACATCCTGCTCTATCTAGGCTCCCGCCATGGCCTCGCGCCGAAGGCGGAAGCGGGACGGCTCTGGGTGCATCAGTTGCAGCTCACCGTCACGGATTTTGTCGCGGAAGTTCACGACACCCATCATCCGATCGGCGTGTCGCTGTACTACGAGGACCAGCGCGGCCCTGCAAAAAAGCGCACGGGGGAATTCTGGAACGAACGGGTGCCGAAATATCTCGGTTACTTCGAACAGCTGGTGAGCGACAATGGCGGCACATTTACCACCGGCCGCCGCGCCACCTACGTCGACCTGTCGCTGTTCCAGATCGTCGAAGGACTGCGCTACGCGTTCCCCAAACGCATGAGAAAGTTCGAGCGAGAGACTCCAAAACTGGTGGACTTGCACGACCGCGTCGCCGCACGGCCCAATATCAAGGCGTATCTCGCAAGCGACCGCCGCATCGCCTTCAACGAGGACGGCATTTTCCGGCACTATAAGGAACTGGATGGCTGATGCCGTCATTCCGGGGCGCGCCGCTTCGGCGCGAACCCGGAATCTAGACCAAAGCGCGCTACCTCTGGATTCCGGGTTCGCGCGAAGACGCGCGCCCCGGAATGACGGTCAGCGGCTCCGCCCGTCGATCGGCGTCATCTGCAGCTTCGCCAGCTCGATGCCGTCGATACAGCTGACATTCACCGCCACCACTTCGGCGCCATCCGGCTTCTTGCCGCGCGCAAATACGGCGACGCCGCAGTCGATGCAGAGCTGGTGGCGGATGGCGTGCTTGTTGAACAGGTACTCTTTCAAATTATCCTCGCCGGCGCGCAGCTGAAAGCTCGGCGGCGCGAGAAACGTGAAGTGCAGGCCTTTCTTGGTGCAGATCGAGCAGTTGCACGCCGTGACCATGGCAAGGTCGCTGGTGCATTCGAACCGCACCTGCCCGCAATGGCAGCCGCCGGTGTAGGTTTTTGACTCGGGCATCGCCGGCCTCCGGACAACTGTCGTGACAATACCAAATCGCGGATCACGAACTTGTTCAATCCACCTACCAGATTCCCGGCACCAGGCGATAGCGCACCCTTGCGGCGTAATCCGCATAGCCCGGCAGGCCGGCGAGCAGCGCGCGCTCTTCGATGCCCGCGCGGATCGCGAACAGCACGACAAACAGCGGCGCCAGTACGACGCCCCACCATGACCCCAACAGCAGCGGCATGCCGACAAAGAACAGCACCGTGCCGGAATACATCGGATGCCGCACATGGGCGTAGGGACCGGTGTCGATGACGCGGTGGCCGCGCTCGGCCTGCACTTTCACCACCGGCGCGGCGAAGGAGTTTTCGCGCATCACCCACATGATGTACCCGGTCGATGCGACCAGCATGGCGAGGCCGAGCGCCTGCAGTGCTGTCGGCACATCCGATGCCTCAAAACGCTTGTCCAGCCCGATCGCTGCGAACCAAATCAGCCCGGCCGCACCGAACACCAGGATGAACTTCTTGTCGGCCAAGGGCTGCTCATCCTGCATCATCGGCCGCATCCGCTCGGCGAGCAGCGCCGGATCGGTTTTCGCCAGCCACACGCCGCTGCCGAGCCCGAGCACCGCCATCGCTGCGAGAAACACCCATGCCGCCGGCCAGTGCCAGGTGCCCGCCGCAATGAACAGCAGCGCGCCCATGCCGGCGATGTAGAGCAGCGTTTGCAGGATCAGTTTGGCGATCATGGCGGGTTCCATGTTCGGGGGCGTTGTCGGCGTATTGGTTCCCTCATTCGCGGCGATGTTGCGGCGATCGTTCCCCGGACGCAGCGCAGCGCGTAGCTCTTGCGAAGCGGTGCGCTGCAGAGCCGGGGTCCCGGTTACTTGCGACTTGAAGAAAACCGGGGTCCCGGTTCTGCGAAGCAGCGCTTCGCGAAGAGCTACGCGCTGCATCGCGCCCGGGACACAGAATCCTCACTCGTCCTTGCGGCGCGAGATCGCGATCGCGGCTTCGGTCTTGGTGCGGTTGCACACCATATCGAGGCGGCGATAGCGCAGCTTCACATTGTCTCCGCGGAAAATCCCCATCCGCGTGATGCAGCGGGTTGCGCCTTTCAGCGTGTTGTCCATCGGCACCGTGAAGACGATCGCCGCCGCGCGCGCCACCAGATCGTAAAACGCCGGCTTCGGCTTGCGGCCGTCGGACTTGGCATAGAGCTCATTGCTGAAGTTACGACCGCGGCAGCCCAGCGACAGCTCCTTGGCGTCCGGGTGCGACAGGTAGATCACGTTCGCCGCCGTGATGCCGACCTTGAGGCCGTCGATCTGGCCCTTGAGCTGGTTGGCAATGTCGTCGCAACGGTCGGCGCGGGCGGGGGAGGCGAGGGCGAGGGTTGCGAGCAGTGTAAAGATGGCCGCTGCAATCGTCGACCCAGCGTTTTTGTTTAATTCCATCGTAAAATGCCTCCC
>JAQGOD010000250.1 GCA_028293775.1 Gammaproteobacteria bacterium | reverse complement strand
AGCCGGGCGTTCTATGACCTCGCCGGCGGCGATTTGACTGATCAGGGAGTCGGAAAGCAGTTGAATGGGCAATGGCGACCTCGGGTCGCGCATTTTCGCACAAGCGACGAGCGTTCGGGGCTCGCAGCGAGCCGCTACTCTCCAGTGCCGCCTGCGCCGGCACCGGCCGCCATCACTGCGCGCGATGAGTTTGCGATTTGCGCTATGCGCGTGCCCATGGGCGGGTTGGCGGAGAAATAGTCATGCACACCCTGGTGAATCGCAGCTGCGAGCCTCGCTTGCTGAACTTGGGTGCGAAGTCTCTGTTCTTCGAGCGGGTTTGAAATGTAGGCCGTCTCAACCAGCATCGAGGGAATATCCGGCGATTTCAAGACCATGAAGCGCGCCTGTTGCACTTCGTGCTTGCGAACCTCGCCGGCTCGGATCAATTGATGCAGCACCCTCTCGGCCGCCACGTGACTGGCATTCAACGAAGCCGACTGCGACAGGTCGAGAAGCACCGAGGCGAGCACATCATCCTTGTCGTCCAGAGAAACGCCGCCGATCAAATCGGAAGCATTCTCCCGTTCCGCGAGCCAACGCGAGGCCTCGTCGGTCGCGCCCCGCTGCGACAGGATGTACACGGATGAGCCGTCGATGCTGCGGTCGTGCGTGGAATCCGCATGGATGGAGACGAACAGGTCTGCTTGTTGCGCCCGGGCGCGGCGCATGCGGTCGCGCAATGGCACGAAATAATCGCCACTGCGCGTGAGGATGGCGCGCATGCCGGTTTCGGCGTTTACCCTAAGCGCCAGCTCTCGGGCAATCGCCAGGACAACGTCTTTTTCGCGCGTGCCGTTCTTGCCTATCGCCCCCGGATCCTCACCGCCGTGGCCGGCATCGATGGCGATGATGAGATCCCGAGCGTCGGCCGGTGCGTGTTTCGCCGTGATCGCTTTGTCGGGCGCGCGCGCGCGAACTTCGGCAGCACCTCCGGCAGCACCTCCGAGATCGATGACCAGTCGGTAGCCGTAGTGCGTATTGGGCGTGGTCAGAAAACTTTTGGCCTGAGTGGGCCGCGCAAGATCGAGCACGAGCCGAAAATTCCCGGACGGGCTGCGCGACATGCGCACCTTTCGTATCGTTCCCACCCCTCTGGGCGGTACCTGTGCTCGCTTGCCGATTCGAGCCCCCGGCACATCCAGCACCAGGCGCTCGGGATTGTGCAGCATGACCAAACTGTGTTGCGCGTTGGCCGATAAGTCCACTACCACCCGAGTGTTGTCCGGGCCCGCCCAGAGGCGAACATCGCGAACATCCACCGCCAGCGCGGAGTGGCACAGTACGGCTGCCATCAACCCAGCCAGAATGCGATGCAGCGACGAGAACCCCATGGCGTTAAGTTAACGCTGATTCTGTCTCTTTTTCAAGTTATATTAGAGACATAGGGGACTAAGCTAGTGTCAAGTCCCATCTTCCTCAGCCAGCGCTCACCTACTTCGCTCGCGGCGTGCAGCGAAGCTAAGCGCGCCTCACCGGCATAACGCAGCAGCAACTCCAAATCAGCGGGGGGCACTGCCGCGCCGCCCTTTTCCGGCCATTCGATCAATAGGAGGAAGCCGGGCCCCGTCATATCGCGCAACCCCAGTTCCTCGACCTCGGCGGCCGAGCCCAGGCGATACAGGTCGACGTGCGCGCAATTGAGTCTCCCAACGCCATAGGTATCGACCAGGGTGTAGGTTGGGCTGCGCACCCGCGCTGTGACGCCCAGAGCTTGCAGGAGGCTGCGCGCGCAAGTGGTCTTGCCGCTCCCGAGTTCGCCGCGTAGGTAAACGACGGCACCGGCGTTGTCCGCGAAGGATCGCGCCAACGCCGCGCCCAAGCGTTCGGTGGCGGCGCTGTCCGGCAGGTCAAAATCCATGGGGGCGGTGGGCATCGGTTTATTATATGAGGCCCATGAGCCCATCCCCACCTCCTGCCCCCGAAGCAGTCGCCGCCGAACGGTTGGTCGCTCCCTTGGATTCCGCGGCGCTCGCAGCCTCCTTGAAAGCGTGGGCGCTGGAGCTTGGGTTCACCGGCGTCGGTGTGGCGAGGATCGACCTGCCGTCCGACGAAGCCTTTTTCCTCGACTGGCTGCGATCCGGGTTCAACGGCGAGATGGGCTATATGTCGCGCCATGGCGTGAAGCGCAGCCGGCCCGCGGACCTGATACCAGGCACCGTCAGCTGCATCAGCGTGCGTATGGACTACTGGCCCGAAGAGGCAGCCGATGCCGCAGGCACGTTGGCCGACGGCAACCTCGCTTACGTATCCCGCTATGCCCTGGGACGCGATTATCACAAGGTGCTGCGCTCGCGTCTGCAGATACTCTGCGACCGCATCCAAGCATCGGTGGGCCCCTTTGGTCATCGCGTATTCAGCGACAGCGCGCCGGTCTTGGAGAAAGCCTTGGCGCGAAACGCCGGTTTGGGCTGGTTAGGCAAACATACGAACCTGATTAATCGCGACGCGGGATCCTATTTTTTTCTCGGCGAGATTTACCTGGATCTTCAGTTGCCCGCTGACGAACCGAGCACCGCGCATTGCGGCTCGTGCAGTGCGTGCATGCCTGCGTGCCCGACGGGGGCCATTGTGGCGCCCTATCGCCTCGATGCCCGGCGCTGCATTTCCTATCTGACGATCGAGCTCGCCGGCAGCATTCCCGTGGAATTTCGACGCGCGATCGGCAACCGAATCTATGGATGTGATGATTGCCAACTGGTCTGTCCCTGGAACAAATTCGCGCATCCCACGGCGGAAAAGGATTTTGCCGTTCGCCACGGACTGGATCATTCGCAGCTCATCGATTTATTTGCTTGGAGCGAGGCGGATTTCTTGGAAAAAACCCTCGGCAGCGCCATCCGCCGCATAGGCTATGAACGCTGGCTGCGCAATGTCGCGATTGCGCTCGGCAACTCGCCCACGTCAGCGGAATTGATCGCGGCGCTCGAGAGCCGCGTACGGCATCCGTCGGCCGTCGTTCGCGAGCACGTGCAGTGGGCATTGGCCCAGCACCAACCTGTCCAGCTTGTTTCCTAACCCGGCAGCAAGCTGCTCCCGGCCGGATTGAAGAAGTGCCGGCCGCGGCGGGCTTTGGTGATCTCGGCAAACAACTGCGCGTAGTCGCTGTCGCTGTTCACAGGATCGATGGCGGCCGAGTTGACGATCAGCAAAGGTGCGGCATCGTAACTATGGAAGAACCGCGCATAGGCCTGAGTCAGCTTGTCAAGATAGGCGCGCTCGATAAGTTGTTCGTAGCGGATACCGCGTTTGGCGATTCGGTCCACCAGCACGTCGACCGGTGCTTGCAGGTAAACCACGAGATCCGGCTTCGGTGCGTCCACGACCACGCGCTCATAGACGCGTTCGTACAGCGCGTATTCGGCATCGTCCAAAGTGACACGGGCGAACAGGCGATCCTTCTCCAATAGATAGTCAGCGATGCGTACCGCGCCGAACATGTCCTCCTGGCGAACGTCTTCCAACTGGCGCGCGCGCTGAAACAAAAAGAACAATTGCGTCTGAAACGCCGCCGCGCGCGGATTCTTGTAAAAACGCTCGAGGAAAGGATTCTGATCGGCCTGCTCCAGAACGAGCTGGCCGGCCAACGACTGGCTCAAGCGGCGCGCTAAACTGGTCTTGCCTACGCCTATCGGCCCTTCCACGACAATGAATCGATGCGGTGCTGCAACTGGCATTTAAAGCTCTACTCCAGGACAGATATTCCATCGCCGCCCGCGTCCCGTTTGAGATCGAGCACGTTGCCTACCTTGGGGATCTTGATCGTCGGGGCGATATCCGCCAAAGGATACAGGACGAAGTTGCGCGTCGACACTCCGGGGTGCGGTACCGTCAATCCGGGCTCGCTCACCGGCGAATCGATCATCCACAGAAGATCCAAATCGATGATGCGCGGCCCCCAGCGTTGCTGACGATCGCGTCCCATACTGCGTTCAATGTCCAGCAATCCGCTCAACAATTCCTGAGGAGCCAGTTGGGTGAGCAACGCGACGGCGGCATTGACGAAGTTTGGTTGGTCCTGCGGCCCCATCGGCCGCGTCAGGTACAGCCGCGAGCGCAGCACCGTGCGCGTCGCGTTCAATGTGCTCATCCGCTCCATGGCCTCGAGCACGCGCTCGCGCGGAGAATCTAAATTGCTGCCTATCGCCACATACGCAGGGCGCCACAGCGACCTCATCGCTAACTGCGAGCCGCTCCGCCGCGTCGCCGTCGGCGTCGTCGACGGCCAGGAGCTGCAGCACCTTCGGCAACCGGCTCGGGGGGCCGCGCCTGTACCAGCGCCACCCTTTCCTCTTGCGGCAGCACTTGAATGTCGGTCCACCACTTCGCCAGTTCCGGATCAGCCGCGCCCACTTGCGCGCGCAACAACAGGAAATCGTAGGCGGCACGAAAACGCGGATGCTGCAGCAGGCTCAAGGATTTCACGCCGCTGCGTCGGGCGAACCGGGGCTGCAACATCAGCAGCTCGCGCATCGGGTTGGCGAAGCGCCTCGGAATGGCTACACGCGACTGCTGCGTGCGCAGCACCGTGTCGCAAGCCTGCATGAGCAGCGCGAGGTCGGGCGACGGGCCTGCCTGCCTCTCATTGAGTTCACGCAGCACCGCGCTCCACAGGAGCACCGCAAACAAGAACGTGGGTGTGACCGGTTTGTCCGCCGCAATCCGCGCATCGGTGTTTGCAAGACCCAGCTCCAGCATTTCCCCCGCATAAGCGTAGGGCGGCAAGGCAAAGGCCGCGGCGGACTGGGGAAACAAATGCTCGAACAGCCCATATTGCGTGAGCAACCGGTAGGATTTTGCGCCGAAGCCGGAGAGAAACAGCTTCAGTACCTCATCGAAAAGCCGCGCAGGAGGCACGCCGTCCAGGAGATATGCGAGCTGCTTGAGCGGCTGCTCGGTATTAGGCTCGATCGAGAAATCGAGCTTCGCGGCAAATCGCACGGCTCGCAGCATGCGCACCGGGTCTTCGCGATAGCGGGTTTCCGGATCGCCGATCAATTTCAAGCGCCGCGCCTTGATATCGCTCATCCCATCGACGAAATCCCAAATCGAGAAATCCTCGATGTTGTAGTACAGCCCGTTGGCGGCGAAATCGCGCCGCCACACATCCTCTTCGATGGTGCCGTAGATGTTGTCGCGAAGAATCCGGCCTCGCGGATCGAAGGCTCGATGCTCGGAATCACTCGGCGGCGAGAACTCCGGCGTTATTGGCTCGAGGCTCGAGTCCTCCGGTGCCGCCTCCGCATCGAGGTCTGCATCTTCCGCATCCTCACGCTCCGGCGCGGCAGCGGCCCGGAAGGTCGCAACCTCAATGATTTCACTGCCGAAAAATACGTGAGCCAAGCGAAAACGCCGCCCGATCAGCCGGCAATTGCGAAACAGCCGGCGCACCTCCTCGGGCAGCGCGTTGGTCGCCACGTCGAAATCCTTGGGTCGCAGTCCCAACAATAAGTCGCGCACTGCTCCGCCCACCAGGAATCCCTGGTACCCCGCTTCTTTGAGACGATAGAGCACCTTCAAGGCGTTCGGCGAGATTGCGGCACGGGATATCGAGTGCTCGGATCGAGGAATGACCAAGGCAGAGAATGGGGTCGTTGAGTTCAAAAAGAGGGGTCCCGCTTGAGTCTAAAAAATTGGGCCGTATACTAGCAGCCCTCTTGGGTACCAATGCCCAAAGATCCGCAAGTCCGCTCCCTTCGTCTAGAGGCCCAGGACACGGCCCTCTCACGGCTGGAACGGGGGTTCGAATCCCCCAGGGAGCGCCACACCAGGCCGATTTCGGCCCAAATGTGGCAACTTTGCCGAACCTCGCAATTTTACCGAAACACCCGGCCTTTGCGGCCTAGCGTAATCGTTTTTCACCTGTCGACTGCATATATTCCGCTTGCGTGGTGTTGGAACCTTTCCTTCAGCCGTTCATTGAAATGAGCGCGGTCGACTGATACGTCAACGGCATGTACGACGCTCGGGTGCCGGTGTATCGTCGACAAGGGACTTGGCAGGAGTGCCCGACAGCGTTCCTCGGCGCGCAGCGGAAGCGATTTCTTAGAGGGGCCGAATTATGATGAGTTTGAGCGCTCTCGACCTGTCGCGAATACAGTTCGCCTTCACCATATCTTTTCACATCATCTTTCCGTCGATCACCATTGGGCTCGCCAGCTATCTGGTCGTGCTGGAAGGATTGTGGCTGTGGAAACGCGATGAGGTCTATCGAGATTTACATCATTTCTGGATAAAGATTTTTGCGCTGAACTTCGGCATGGGCGTTGTCTCCGGCCTGGTCATGGCCTACGAATTCGGCACCAACTGGAGTTACTTCTCGCACTTCGCGGGGGGCGTCACCGGTCCCCTGTTGAGCTACGAAGTGCTCACCGCGTTCTTTCTCGAAGCAGGCTTCCTCGGCGTCATGCTGTTCGGCTGGAACAAGGTCGGCCCTGCCCTGCACTTCGTGGCGACCATCCTGGTCTCGGTCGGAACCTTGGTCTCGGCCAGCTGGATTGTGGCCTCGAACAGTTTCATGCAGACGCCACAAGGCTACGAAATCCACGATGGACGGATCGTTCCCGTGCATTGGTTCCAAGTCATCTTCAATCCGTCCTTTCCCTTTAGAATGAAGCATATGGTGGTCGCTTCCTACCTGGCCGTCGCACTGATCGTAGGCGCGTGCGTCGCGTGGCA
>JAQGOD010000223.1 GCA_028293775.1 Gammaproteobacteria bacterium | reverse complement strand
AATATGATGTGCAGCCAGCGGGTCAGCGCCGCAAGCGTCAAACTATTGAAGTGGAGCCCGCCATCGATTAGCGCCGCGATTATGACGGAGAGTACGAATCCTATGATGAGGGGCCACTTGACGGTTGTTAACGGATTCATGCAATTCCCTTCCTTAAGTTATTCGTTAGATCGCGCCACGGGGCGGATCGTGAGTTGCGGCAGGCTGGAAGAATAGGGGACTGACCCCAATAATTCAACGATGTCCGAGAACGAAGCCCCGCCCGTGTCGCCCTGCGTCAATAATTGCACTTTGGACGCAAACGGGTACTGCCAGGGCTGTTATCGTACAATTGAGGAAATCGGCCGCTGGCGGGGCATGAGCCATTGCGAGCAGCGGGCGCTGCTACGCACACTGGGCGAGCGTGCGCGCCAGCGCGTGCGGTCTTAACTGAATTAACGTGGAGTCGATTATGGACGTAATTGAACGAATCAAGAGCCAGCTTTCCGGCGCGCCGGTGGTGCTGTACATGAAGGGCACGCCGGATTTCCCGCAATGCGGTTTCTCCGCGCAGACCGTCAGTGCCCTGCGCGCCTGCAAGGCAACGTTTGCACACATCAACATTTTCGAAGATCCGGAAGTGCGTGAAGCGCTGAAGACCTATTCGAAGTGGCCGACTTTTCCCCAGCTCTATGTCAATGGCGAGCTGGTCGGCGGCTGCGATATCACGATGGAGATGTACAAGAGCGGCGAGCTGAAACAGCTGCTGGCCGAGGCCGGCGCCGTAGCCGCTTAAGGCGCAGGTTCCTGCGGGTCGAGTTCGACCTCGAGCGGACCCATGGCTGCCAGACGCCTGCGGCCCGCCTCGAACACCCCTTGAAATTGGTTGCATATAATGCAGAAGAGATCAGCCGTGCGTTCAGCATCATAGGCGGCGGAGTGCGCCGAGGAGCTGTCCCATTCAAGGCCCGCCGCCAAGGTGGCCCGCATCAGCACGGTTTGGCCGAAAGCAATGCCGCCTAAGGTGGCCGTGTCGAAGCTCGAGAAGGGATGAAACGGGTTGCGCTTCACCTGGGTGCGCGCCACGGCCGCGTTCAAAAAATTCAGGTCGAACGAGGCATTGTGGCCCACCAGCACCGCGCGGGTGCAGTCCTCTGTCCGAATCGCCGTTCGCACTTCCTTAAAGACACGTTGAAGCGCCTCCTCTTCGGGAATGCCCGGCCGCAGCGGGTGATGAGGATCAATGCCTGTTACCGCCATCGAGGCGGGCTCCAAATTGCCGCCGGGGAAAGGAATGACGTGAAATCGATGGGTCTCGCCGCGCGCAAGCGTGCCGTCGCTGCGCATCTCGATCAGCACCGCGGCAATTTCCAGCAGCGCGTCGGTTTGGGAGTTAAATCCGCCGGTTTCGACATCGATGACCACGGGCAAGAAGCCGCGAAAGCGCGTCGCAAAGGTGATGGGGGGGAGTTGCAACACGGCTTATGCTGTCTCGAGGCGCCAGCCTACGGCTTCGCCGGCGCGATAAGGGATCAATGCACCATCGCCGAAGGCGTATGCCGTGGGCACCGCCCAGGGCTCGTTCAGCAAGGTGACGCTGTCGGTGTGGCGGGGCAGCCCATAGAAATCCGCGCCGAAATGACTGGCGAAAGCTTCCAGGCGATCGAGTTTGCCCACCGCTGCGAATGCTTCGGCGTACAGTTCGATCGCAGCATGCGCTGTGAACATGCCCGCGCAACCACAGGCGTTTTCCTTGGCATTTTTTTCGTGCGGCGCGCTATCGGTGCCGAGAAAAAAACGCCGGTCGCCGCTGGTCGCGGCCTCGAGCAGCGCTTCTCGGTCTTGCTCGCGCTTCAATATGGGCAAGCAGTAATAATGCGGCCTGATGCCGCCGGAAAAAATCGCGTTGCGGTTATGCAGCAAGTGCTGCGGCGTGATCGTGGCGGCGACCCCGGGCCTCGCCCCCCGGATGAATTGCACGGCGCGCGCGGTCGTGATGTGCTCGAGCACCACCTGCAGCCGCGGAAAGCGCTCGAGCAGCGGCTCGAGAACCGTATCGATGAAATGCGTTTCGCGATCGAAAACATCGACATCGGACTGGGTAGATTCGCCATGAATCAGCAGGCGCATGCCGACTTTCTCCATGTGGGCCAGCAAGCCGTACACCTGTCTGATGTCGCTGACGCCGGCATCCGAATGTGTGGTGGCGCCGGCCGGATAGAGCTTCACGCCATGAATGAAGCCGGCCGCGCGGGCCCGATCGATCTCTGCGGTCGTCGTCGATTTCGTCAGGTACAGCGTCAGCAACGGCTCGAAGCGGCTGCCTGCCGGCAAGGCCGACAGAATGCGCTGCCTGTAGGCTTGCGCCATGTCGGTCGTGGTGATTGGTAATTTGAGATTCGGCATGACAATGGCTCGGCCAAAGCGCTGCGCGGTAAAGCCCACCACAGCCTCGAGCGCCGCGCCGTCGCGCAGGTGCACATGCCAGTCGTCGGGCCGTAACATCCGCAGTCGGTTCATTGACTTGATGGCCAGCCGCTGCGCAACAGGTCGAGCGTGTAACGCACGCCGAAACCGGTGATCTCCGTTGGAATGTGTGCGAGCCCCCCGTGGCGAGTGCCCGCCGCCAGATCCAGGTGCAGCCAGGCAATTTCGTTGGGCACGAATCGATTCAAAAACCGTGCGGCCAAGATGTGATCGCCCTTGCCGTCGGTGGCACATTGCATGATATCGGCAACGCTGCTTTCCAAATCCGAATCGTAATCGACGTCCATCGGGAAGCACCAGACGCGTTCGCCGCTGCTGCTGCCGGCCGCTTCAATCTGCGCGCGCGCCTCAGGCCGGTTGGTGAATGCACCGCTGTAACGTTCCGTGAGTGCGTACACGCAAGCGCCTGTCAATGTCGCATAGTCGATGATGGCGCGCGGCTTTCTCGCCGACGCGAGACTGAGCGCGTCGGCCAAGACCATGCGGCCTTCGGCATCCGTGTGGATGACTTGAATGGTCGTGCCGTTCGCGGCGCGGACAATGTCCTGCGGCTTGTAAGCCAAAGGACCGATCCGATTTTCGGTGATTGCCAGCCAGCAATCGACGGGCAGCGGCGAGCGCAGCGCATGCAGCGCGTAGAGGCATCCTAAAGCTACGGCGCTGCCTTCCATGTCCGTGTGCATGTCCAGCATGCCCTTGTGCGCTTTCAAGTTCGTGCCTCCGGTGTCGAAGCAAATGCCTTTCCCCACCAGACTCACCGTAGGCTTGAGCAAGCCTCCAGGGCGATAGGACAGAAAGGCGATGCCCGCGTCGCGCATGCCATTTGCGCGCGCCACGGCGAGAAATGCGCCGGCGCCCAAGCGCTTGAGCTCTACCTCGCCGTAATACTTGAATCTTAGCTTCAATCGGGCGGCGAACTGCTTGAGCAGTCGCCGGTACATGCCCGCGTCCAGGATGCTCGGCGGCAGCGCCGTGAGCCACCTCGCGAGATTGTTTCCCGCAGAGCTCGCCAGTGTGAGTTCAAGGCCAAGGAGCTTTCCTCGAAGCGCAAGATCAATGCGTGCGAGTCGCGGCTTAAGTTTAGGCTTGCTTTTATAAGAGGCGAGGCGAAACGCCGCCGCTTCGAGCGCCGCGATAGCGGCATTGAACGTGGCTTCGGCGGCCGGGGCTTCGCAGCCCTGTTGCCAAATCAATAAGGATTGCGGGTCGCCTTCGAGCGCGCTGCGTGCAATCTTGCCGGCCGCCTGCAGGCGCTCGAATGTGCTCGCCTGGCTCGCAACGCAAGCCACGACCAGAAGCGTCACTGCCAACGGGCCCACCCGCA
>JAQGOD010000218.1 GCA_028293775.1 Gammaproteobacteria bacterium | reverse complement strand
AAATATTGGAACCACAATATTTCATCCGGTCGGGACCGCAAAGATGGGCCTCGCGACGGATCCCGAATCAGTGGTCGATGCGCGGCTGCGGGTTCACGGGATCGCTGGGCTGCGGGTGATCGATGCCTCGATCATGCCCACGATCACCTCCGGCAATACCAATACGCCGACGGCAATGATTGCCGAGAAAGGAGCGCAGATGCTCAGGGACGATATGCGCTAAGACCGGAGTGCTTATCGATGCACGGTAATCGAAGGATCCAAAAGGCCTAGCGCATCCGCCGCCGATGTCTTGCCCGTCCTCGAAATATCTTCATCGCTGTACGAGCGGCCAAAGCCGCGGCAATTTGCCTTGCCCTCCGCTATTCGGCTGCCGGTCTCGGTGAGGCAATTAGGATCCTTAACCGCTGCCGCGGAAGCTGTCTGTCTTGATGTCGAATTGGAAGAGGTAGTGGCGCAGCCGCAGAGAAGGAGACCCGCGGCCACGACGCTCGCCATGTGCACATTCAATTTCATAAAAAACCCTCCTGCTGCACAAGCATTTTACGTCATCCCGCCGCCGCGCGCACGCGCCGCCGCGGGGCCCTGGGCTGCCTCCGCCGCTCCTAAGAATGGCTGCCCGGGTCGGGCAATCGAATGAACGTCGACCAATCTGCGGACGTGATCCGCGTGTCGGCCGCACGCACGCGTCAACGATCGTAGCTGCGTAAGTGGTGAATGAGTGCACGTCCGATGGATTCCCGGTCTTCTTGACGGACAAACGCGATTGATCGGCCGAGATAGCCACGAACCTGCTGCAATACTCGAATGTATGAAGCGGTGGGCTCGGACAGCCGGCCGAACAGGCGGCACAGGCCGGCGCTGTTCAACACTCCATCGAGTTCGCGCAACACTTTGCAAAGATATTCGGGCTCGCGAGTGTGTAGATCCTCTATCGAGGCTTGCACCGCCCGTTGCTCTCTCTCAACCATCGTTTCATCGAGGCCGACGCTCCGCCAATCACCGAGGGTGATCCGCCGCGCGCTGTCGACATTCATGACTTCAAGCCTCGCTCCAACAACGGCGAGGAACCGCCGGCTTCGTCCAGAAACGGTCCATCGGCGGTGGGGCGCCAGCAAATCGCCCAACACCGAATTGGTGGCCGACGCGGCGCCGAAGAAGCGAGTGCTGCTGCGCAGCTCTCGGTCGATATCCGCATAAAGAGCGGCTCGGCGCCGGTAGGCACTCCCGGCAGTCTCGGCGCAAACGGCCTCTTGGGGTAACTCGGTCAAAGTATGGAACTAATGCTTGGTCAAGCCCTCAGGTTTCAACACAACCTTAGTGACCTCGTTTTGCTGCTCCTTGAAGATTCGATAACCCCTTGGGGCGTCTTCCAAACTGAGCC
The DNA here is from genome assembly GCA_028293775.1 of Gammaproteobacteria bacterium. The sequence continues at coordinate 2,158 of JAQGOD010000218.1, read as the reverse complement.
GGTGACTGATCAAAAAAGTTGTGTCCAGCTTGCCTTCCAGAATCATCTGCAGGAGCTGAGGCATATATTTTTGCACATGAGTTTGCCCGCTCTTGACGGACAATCCTTTTTCCATGAGCGCACCGATCGGAAATTTGTCCGTGACGCCGCCATAAACGCCGGGGATGGATATGCGCCCCCCTTTACGGCATGCGATGATGACTTGCCGCAACCCATGAGTTTGATCGGTTACCAGCTTCACGGCGGCCTTGACCTTGTCCATAAGGGCATCCGCGGAGAAGCCGTGGCTTTCCATGCCTACTGCATCGATGCAGGCATCGGGCCCGATGCCGCCTGTCATCTCTACGAGCGCTTCGCGTACGTCCACTTCCTCAAAATTGATCACCTCGGCGCCCATGGACTTGGCAAGATCGAGCCGATGCGGATGGTGGTCGATGGCTATCACCCGGTGCGCGCCCAATACGAGGGCGCTCTGAATGGCGAATAGACCCACTGGGCCGCAGCCCCAGACGGCGACGACATCCGTGGGGTCTATCTCACAATTCTCCGCAGCCATCCATCCCGTGGGCAGAATGTCTGAAAGAAAGAGCACTTTCTCATCCTCGATATCCTCGGGGATGACGATCGGGCCGACGTCGGAATACGGAACGCGTACGAATTCAGCTTGACCACCGGCGTAACCGCCCGTGAGATGCGAGTACCCGAAGGCCCCTGTCATCGGGTAGCCGTAAAGAAATTCCGACATGTCTGCAGTTTCCGCCGGGTTGCTGTTGTCGCAGGCCGAAAATTGCTGCTGTTTACAAAAAAAACATTGCCCGCAGGCGATGACAAAGGGCACAACCACACGCTGCCCCACCTTTAGCTTCTTGTTGCCCGGGCCCACCTCCACCACCTCACCCATGAATTCATGGCCGAGCACATCGCCCGCCTTCATGGTGGGGATGGTGTGGTCATATAAATGCAAATCCGAGCCGCAAATCGCCGTGGATGTAATCTTGATAATGGCATCCCGCGGATTGACGATTTTGGGATCCGGAACCGTGTCCACCCGTACGTCGTGTTTTCCATGCCAGGTAAGTGCGCGCATTGATGTAACTCCTGATGAAAGTGGATGAACTCGCTACGCCCGCGGCGCAGCATCCGGGGGGTTCGCAGTCGAAATCTCGCCCGTCTCCATCAGCTGCTTGAAGCGGCGCAAGTCCTGGCGAGCCTGGACCTTGGGTTCTTTCTGGAAGAGCTTGGCAATGAGTTTGCCCACCGTACCGCCCGGTGGATCGTAAACCATCGTAGCCGTCACCACCGTGCCCCTGCCATCTGGGGAATCGCGAAACTCTACGCGGCCGCTGTTGCGCACGCTCGCCCCATCGAGCGAGCGCCAAGCAATCAGAGCCCCCGGTTCTTCTTCTACGATTTCAGCGTCCCACTCCACCGTCTTTCCGGCAGGCGCCTCGACCACCCAATGCGACCGACGCGGATCGATCACCCTGACGCTTTTGATGTTGTGCATAAATCGAGGGAGATTCGTGAAGTCGCGCCAGAATACGAATAGCTCCGCCCGCGGCCTATCGATGGTCACGCTGCGGCCGACTAGCACGTCGCCTTTACGTGCCTCCAAGTGCTCGCCGTTGAGCGCGACGGGATTTGGATTCTTCGCCGTGGACAAAGGCGCATCGCCGTGCGCCGTCGTTGAAATTGGCTCTGCCATAGCGATCTCCTTGGAACGTGGGGCTGGTTGAGAAAAGCGCTAGCGTGGGGGTCCTGACGGCAACGTGACTAGCAGCCATCCGGCCGTGGTCCTGTAGGGATCCCGGCGGCATGTCCGCTGTCTACTCTGACAGCCCTATCCCGCAAATGCCTTGAGACAAATCCGATGGCTATCCCCTTTACAAGCGAGTGTGCTGGCGCTCCACCCAAATCACCCTGGAGAATTTCATGAATGCGATTCCTCGCAAGCTTGCAGTAGTTACCGGCGCTTCAACTGGGATTGGTCTTGAGCTCGCGCGGTTATGTGCGGAAAACCATTTCGATCTGGTCATCGCCGCTGATGTGCCGGTGATTGAGAATGACGCGCTGGAACTACGCTCAAGCGGTGTCGAGTGCATGCCGTTGCAATAAGATTTGTCGACCATAGAAGGCGTCGACAAGCTGCTAGCGGCAT
>JAQGOD010000201.1 GCA_028293775.1 Gammaproteobacteria bacterium | reverse complement strand
GCGGCCGATTCGAACGTGTCCTCGACCATCAACTCCGGCCAGGTTTCCAGCATGGGCAAATCACCCAGGGCACCGGCCAAATATTGATTGCGCAGTTCGCTCTCGATGCCTGCCGCGGTCAGCACGTTGCGTGCATGCGCGACCTGCAATAAGGATCCTGCACGAAACACTCGCTTCACGTGTCTTAAAGGCTCCTAGCGCAGCGACTTCAAAAACGCGCCCACGTCCTCGCCTCTCTCCATCACCTCGACCAATGCGGAGCCCACCACAACGCCGTCCACGTGCGGCGCAAGACGAGCCACTTGTCGAGCGGAACGAATGCCGAACCCCGCGCACACCGGCACGGTGGATAACTTTTTCACGCGATCCATGTACTGGAGCACGTCGGTGGGCACATCGGCAAACTTACCATCAGCGGATTTTCCGGTGGTGCCGGTCATGGTCACGGCATACACAAAACCCCGGGCGCGGCGGCACAGCATGGCCAAACGCTGCGGCGGCGTCACCGGCGTCACCATTTGCACCAGCACCAATCCTCGTGCCTCGAGCGCGCGATTCAAGTCGCCGCTCTCCTCGAAAGGCAAGTCCGGCACGATGAAACCGGCGACGCCTGCCGCAGAGGCAGCGGGGGGCAAGTTCTCGATCCCGAATGCCAACAACGGATTTAAATAACTCATCAACAGAATTGGCGTGGCGTAGCGCGGCTCAATGGACCGAAGCTCATCCAGAATCCAGGGCAACGTCACGCCGTCGGCGAGTGCTGCGAAACTCGCGCGCTGAATGGTGGTGCCATCGGCCATGGGATCACTGAACGGGACACCGATCTCGACCACGTCGCAGATGCCGGCGACTACCCTCAAGTTGTCCTTGAATGTACGGCGGTTCGGGAAGCCCGCCGTCACATATCCCACCAAGGCCGGGCGGCCTTTCGCCGCGGCCGCTTCAATGGCTTGGGATATGCCCTCGCCGGGCGCGATCATCGCGGCTCTTTGCGGCGGCGCGCGCGCATCAGCGCAGCTCTTGCAGCAGCGTGTGCTGCAAAATCGGCATGTCCTTGTCGCCGCGGCCCGAGCAGCCGACGAGAATCTGCGCCCCAGGATTTTTCTGCGCAAAGCGCCGCGCGCCAAAGAACGCGTGCGCGCTTTCGATCGCCGGCAGAATGCCCTCGTACTTGGCGCACTCGGCGAGCGCATCCAAGGTTTCCGAATCGGTCGCCGACTCGTAAGCGACTCGTCCGCTCTTCATGAGGTAGGCATGCTCGGGGCCGACGCCGGAATAATCGAGACCGGCGGATACCGAGTGGGTCTCGCGCACCTGGCCGAACGCATCTTGCAGGATGAGCGTGTAACTGCCTTGCAACACGCCGGGGGTGCCGAAGGTGAGCGAGGCCGCATTGTCGCCCAACCCGGCGCCGCGTCCGCCGGCTTCCACGCCCAGCAATTGCACGGCAGCGTCGCCCAAGAAGGGGTGAAATAATCCGATGGCATTCGAGCCGCCGCCGACGCAGGCAACGGCGACATCGGGCAAGCGCCCCGTTGCCTGGATCATTTGCTCGCGCGCCTCACGGCCGATCACGGACTGCAACTCGCGCACGAGATACGGATACGGATGCGGTCCCACCGCGGATCCCAACGAATAATACGTGCCGTCGGGGTCGGACACCCAATCGCGCAACGCCTCGTCGATGGCCGCGCGCAAAGTCTTATCGCCGCCCGTCACGGGCACCACCGTTGCGCCGAGCAATTTCATGCGATCGACATTGGGTGCTTGGCGCTCGACATCGACCGCGCCCATGTACACCACGCATGGCATGCCGAGCCGCGCTGCGGCCGCTGCGCTCGCGACGCCATGCTGGCCGGCACCGGTTTCGGCAATGATGCGCTTGGCGCCCAAGCGCTTGGCGAGCAGCGTCTGGCCCACGGCATTGTTGATTTTGTGCGCACCCGTGTGCGCAAGATCCTCTCGCTTGAGGTAAACGTCCGCACCCCACCGCTTGCTCAACGTGGGCGCATACGACAAGGCGGTGGGACGGCCGACCCAGGTCCGAAGCTCGTGCATATACTCGGCTTGAAAATCGGCCTGATGCAGGTACTGTTCGATGCCGGCTTGCAGCCGGTCGAGTGCGGGCACCAATGTTTCCGGAACATACCGGCCGCCGAATGCACCATAGCGGCCCTTGATATCGGGAAATATGGCTGCGGCAGCGGCGCCCGCTTTCGAACCCATTAGTCGCTCTCCAAGCGCGCCGCCGCCGCGCGCGTGGCCCGCACGAACTCGTGAATCTTCGCCGGATCCTTGACTCCCGGCTCCGACTCCACGCCGCTGCTGACGTCGACGCCAAAGGGCCGTACGGCCTGAATGGCCTCCGCGACATTTTGTGCCGACAAGCCGCCGGCGAGAATCAATTCGGTTTGCCGCGCCAGTTCCGCGGCGCGGCCCCAATCGGCAAGCTCGCCAATGCCGCTGGATGGACCTTCGAACAGCATGCGTCCCGGCAACGGATTCGGCGTTTTGCGCCCGAATCGCACCACCGGCAGGACCTTGATATGCGCCGGAATTTTGAGTTCGCGCAAATCCTCGACGTCTGTTTGGAAATAATCCGGTTTGAGGATTCGGCAGATCTCATCGACTTTCATTTGCAGGGGATGCTGCGCCACGGCGATCCGCAGTATGCCCGGCGGCGCCAGCGCCGCCAGTTGTGCGGCCTGCCCGGGCGTAACCTGCCGCGGGCTCGGCGCAAATACGAAGCCGATCGCGTCGACGTTGGCATCCGCTGCCGCGCTGACCGCGTCGGCACCGGTAATGCCGCATATTTTGATCCACATGGCGGGAAGTGTAGCCATTTAACTTTGCACTGTCCGTGCCGTTGTCAAAATTTCGCGCAGCAATTGCGTCGGGTCATCGCGGCTCATCAGTGCCGTGCCGATCAATGCCAGGCGAAACCCTAAGCGCCTCATCTGCACGGCATCGGCGGCGCAGGCGACGCCGCTCTCCGCCACGGCGGGCCACGTGCCGGGTAGCTGCGGCGCGAGCGCCGCGAATCGTTGCGGCACGACTTCGAGGCTCTCAAGGTCGCGGCAATTGACCCCGACGAGGATGTTGTCCGCGCTGCGCGTAACAAGCAGGTCGCGCGCGGCTGACAAGTCGGCGGCGTCGAAGGCTTCGAGCAGCACGAACATCCCATGTTCGGCCGCCGCATCCAGCAATTGAAGAATTCGCGGCGCAGAGAGCATTCTCACGATCACCAACACGCCGCCCGCACCTGCCGCCCGCGCCTCCAACACCTGATACGGATCGATGAGAAAATCTTTGCGCATGGCCGGCACGCCCAAGGGCGCGAGCACGCGTGCTGCCTGGCGCAAATGCTCGAGCGATCCGTCGAAACGCGATGGCTCGGTCAGCACCGACACCGCGGCGGCGCCGGCCAATCCGTATTGCGCCACGCGGCCAAGCCAATCCTCGCTCTGCTCACCCAAGCGTCCGGCAGCCGGAGAGCGCAACTTGAGTTCCGCGATCACATCGAAGCCTTGGGTAGACAAGCGCAGCGGCGCGCTTCGCGGCGCCGCCTTGGCGCGTTGCTCGAGTTCTGCGAGCGGCTCACGCGCCATCGCCTGGCCGAGACGCGCGGCGCTGAAGCGTGCCATCTCATCTAGAAATCCGCTCATGACGCTGCCTTCGAATCGGCAGAGTGCATCGCGAAGCCCTTGAGTTTCTGCAGCCACGCTTGGGCCTTGCCGCTATCGATCACGGCGCGGGCCAGCGCGATGCCTCCCGCGATGGATTGCGAGCGCCCGGCGATTGTCAACCCGAGACCGCATTGCAATACCAGCGTATCGCGATGCGGACCCTGATCCCGCCCTTCGAACACATCGATCAGCGCCTTCAAGTTGGCTCTGGCATCTCCGCCTTTAAGGTCGCGCGCGGCGCAGCGCGGGATGCCGAACTCCTCGGGATTGATCTCGCGCCGTGAAATCTCTTTCCCCTGTACGTCGAATGCAACGAAGGAACCCATCGGCGTGGCTTCGTCCCATCCGCCGGGGCCGTGCAACACCCAGCCGCGCTCGATTGGCATGCCCGCCAGCGTGCCGGCCATGAGTTCCGCCGTGGGCGCATCATAGGCGCCGACCAGCAAGAAGCGCGGCGCTGCGGGATTGGTCAGGGGTCCGAGCAAATTGAACACCGTGCGTATGCCGAGCGCGGTGCGAATGGCGGCCAGCGCCTTCATCGCCGGGTGAAAATACGGCGCAAACAGGAAAGTGAATCCGGTGGCGACGAAGCATTCGGCGGCGCGATTTTCATCCAGCGGCAACTTGAACCCCAAGGCTTCGATCAGGTCCGCGCTGCCGCTGCGGCTCGATATCGAGCGATTGCCATGCTTGACGATGGGCAGTCCGCAGGCAGCGGCAAGGAGCGCCGCGCCGGTGGACAGATTCAAGCTGCCGGAGCCGTCGCCGCCCGTACCCACGATGTCCATGGCATCGAGCCCCTGGGGCAACGCCGGCTTCAGCGCGAGTGCCCGCATGGCGCCGGCAAAGCCGCGGACCTCGTCGGCCGTGATGCCTTTGACGCGCAGTGCCGTCAGCAAGGCGCCCGCCATCGCAGGCGCAAGATCGGGCGCCGTCAGCATGCGAAGCAGCGAGGCTGCCTGCGCCTCGCTCAAATCGCGATCTTCAAGCAGCTGCTCCAAGGCGTGGCGCGGATTGTCCATGGCAGCGCCGATCAGCCCTTCAGGAAATTGTTCATGAGTATGGGGCCGTCGGGCGTGAGTACGCTTTCGGGATGAAATTGCACACCTTCGATCGGCAACGTCCGGTGACGCACTCCCATGATCTCGCCCTCCTGCGTGCGCGAGGTAACTTCGAGCGTGGCTGGGATGCTGTTGGCTTCGGCAATCAGCGAGTGGTATCGCCCTGCCTCGAAATCCTGCCGGATGCCGGCATACAACCCCTTGCCATCATGCTGCACGGCCGAGACCTTGCCGTGCATCAACCGCGCTGCACGCACCACCTTGCCGCCGAATACCTCGACCAAGGATTGATGACCGAGGCATACGCCGAAAATCGGAATGCGTCCGGCGAAGGCTTCTATCATTTGCATGGAAACCCCCGCGGCGCGAGGCGTGCCGGGGCCGGGTGAAATGACCAGATGCGTGTGGTTCTGCGACAGCGCCTGCTGCACGGTGATGGCATCGTTGCGATGCACGTCCACTTGCGCGCCGAACCCTAAGAATGCCTGCACCAAGTTGTACGTGAACGAATCGTAATTATCGATGAGCAATATTCTGGCCTGCATCTAAAGCCCCTCGGCCGCGAGTTCCAGTGCGCGCCGCAGTACCGCGCTCTTCGCCATCAACTCATCGTACTCGAGCTTCGGGGAACTGTCGGCGACGATACCGCCGCCGGCCTGATAGCTGTAGGTATCGCCGCGAAATACCAGCGTGCGGATGGTGATGGCCTGGTCCATATCGCCTCGCTGGCCGAAATAGCCCACCGTCCCGCCATACAGCTGCCGGCCCACCGGCTCGAGCTCATCGATCAACTCCATGGCGCGCACCTTCGGAGCACCTACCAGAGTCCCCGCGGGAAACGTGGCCGCGAACAGGTCGAATGCATCGTGGCTCGGGCTCAAGCGCCCCTTCACGCCGCTGACGATATGCATGATGTGGCTGTAGCGCTCGATCACCCGATAAGGATCCACCGACACCGAGCCGGCGACAGCGACCCTGCCCAAGTCGTTGCGCGCCAGGTCCACCAGCATCACATGTTCGGCGTTTTCCTTCGGATCGGCGAGCAACTCGAGCTCCAGCGCGGCGTCGCGCGCCTCATCGGCGCCGCGCGGCCGAGATCCCGCGATGGGCCGCAGTTGCGCCTGTCCCCCGTGGCACTTCACCAAGGCTTCGGGGGAAGAGCCCACCACAGTGATATCGCCGAGCTCGGCGAAGAACATGTAAGGCGATGGATTCAAAAGCCGCAATGCACGGTACGCCTCGAACGGCGCGAGCGCGTGGCGGCCTTCGAATCGCGAAGCCAGCACCAGCTGATAGACATCGCCCGAGCCGATGTACTCCTGCGCACGCCTCACGCGCAGGGCGTGCGCATCTTCGGTCAACGACGGAGAAGCCTTCGAGAATTTTCCCGGCGCCAGGCTCGACGGCACCGCGCCGCGCAGCGCCTGAATGACCTCGCGGCGCAGGCTTTGGCGATCGTGCTCGCTGCCATCGTGCAGCAGCGCGACGCCCCGAGTCAGATGGTCGAATACCAACAGCGATTGAGGCGCGACGTAGTGCGCATGCGGCGTTACGGTGCGATCGAGGCTTCGGCCCGGCAAGCGCTCGAAATAGCGCACGGCATCGTAGGCCGTATATCCCACCAAGCCGCCGAGCAGCGGAACGCCGGCGATTTCCGGGCTAGGCTTGGGTGCGCGCGCCAGGCCGGCGCGCAAGACATCCAAGAACTCGTGGCGGTTTTGGGGCCGCGGCGAAAGCACTCCGCCTATACTTGCGCCGGCGGCGTCTATTTTCACCTCGAGGCAGTCGCCGAAGCCGATGAAGGAATAGCGTGCCAGCCGCTCGCCGCCCTCGACGCTCTCCAGCAGGAATCGCGGCCGAAAAGGCGCAAGCTTCAAGTACGCCGAAACAGGCGTGTCTAGGTCGGCGGCAATGTCAAAAGGCGGTTTCATCACACATTCCACAGGCAATAAAAAACCCACCACCACTTGTCGCGGAGATGGGTTCTGGATTTAAGCAAAGACAAAAGCTAAACGGCCAGCCCACTCCTTACGAGAGACGCCACCACCAGGTGCTGCGAAGGATGTGCGCGGTCAACATGCGGGTAAGTATCGCCGTAGGGTATGAGCAGCGTCAACTGCCTTCGGTGCCGGATGCTATTTTTTCCCTGCGGTTTCCAGGTTTTTCTTAATTTTGCGAGTCAATTCCACGAATCGGGGAGTCAGGCCGATGTCTTCGTACACCGGATCGCCGTGATCGTCTCGCGAAATCACCTTGGGTCCCCGCTCGTACGGCATGGCGGCGGCGACCTCATCGAGCGCGGCGCCGAGCAGATCGGTCACGATTTCCTCGATCTTTTGCCCGGGAAACAGCTCCACCAGGGCCTCGAGTCTCGCGGCATCATCCAGCGGCAACCGTACGGCATACTCTTTGGCTGTCCTCGCCGGAGCCGCCGTTTTCTTCCATCGATCGAGCAAGGGCTTGAATTTCACGAACCACTCCGCCATAGCAGGCTATTGCAAATGACATTATAGCCGCGGGGACCCTCCATCAGCGCTCAATCCATTCGCAGTTCGGACAATCGCAACGGCGGTTGGCGACTGAACCTTGCCGGGGTGTTCGCCTATAGCAGCCGAGCCCTCAAGCTGGTGTGGAGCACCAACAAGGCGCTGAGCGTCGGACTCGCCCTGCTCACACTCGTCGCAGGCGTGCTGCCCGCCGGCGTCGCCTATGTCGGCGCGCAAATCGTGGATGCCGTCATTCACGCCGCGGATTTGCATCGGCGCACCGGCGTGACGTCTCTGACGGATGTCGTACGGTACGTGGCGCTGGAGGCATTGCTGGTCGCCGCCACCTCGATGGCGCAACGTGGAATTTCTCTGGCGCAGTCTTTGCTTCGCGCGCAACTGGGCCAACGCGTCAATGTCATGATTTTGGAAAAAGCATTGACGCTGGATTTGACGCAGTTCG
>JAQGOD010000135.1 GCA_028293775.1 Gammaproteobacteria bacterium | reverse complement strand
GCTGTTCGGGCTGGTCCTCGCCATCGGCATCGTCGTCGATGATGCGATCGTGGTCGTGGAAAACGTCGAGCGCAATATTCACGAGGGCCTTGCGCCAATCGATGCGACTCGTCAGGCGATGAAAGAGGTAACGGGGCCGATCATTGCCACTGCCCTGGTGCTGTGCGCCGTATTCGTGCCGACCGCGTTCATCAGCGGTTTGTCCGGGCAGTTCTATAAGCAATTCGCCCTCACCATTGCAATCAGCACCATCATTTCGGCGTTCAATTCCCTGACCCTGTCGCCGGCTCTCTCGGCGCTGCTGTTGAAACCGCATGGGGCCGCGCCGGATCGCGTCACCCGCGTCCTCAATGCTGCCTTGGGTTGGTTCTTCGCGCCGTTCAATCGATTCTTTGCGCGCGCGAGCGCGGGCTACGTGGGCACGGTGGCGCGGGTGCTGCGATCGAGCGCGATCGCGTTGTTCATCTACGGGGGGCTCATTCTGTTGACGTGGTTCGGGTTCAGCCACACCCCGACCGGCTTCGTGCCACCGCAAGACAAGCAATACCTGGTCGCCTATGCACAGCTCCCCGATGCCGCAACGCTTGACCGCACGGAGGCCGTGATCAAGCGCATGAGCACGATAGCGCTCGCCACCCCCGGCGTGGAATCGGTGCCGGCATTCCCCGGACTGTCGATCAACGGCTTTACCAATGCGACCAACGCGGGGATTGCATTCACGCCGCTCAAGCCCTTTGAGGAGCGGCGCGATCCTGCGAGGTCTGCCGGCGCTATCGCCGGCGCGCTATCGGCCAAATACAGCCAGATTCAAGAGGCTTACATCGCCGTATTCCCGCCGCCCCCGGTTCAAGGACTGGGCACGATCGGCGGTTTCAAGATGCAAATCGAAGACCGCGGCAATTTGGGTCCCGAGGAACTCTATCGTCAGACTCAGAACGTCTTGGCCAAGGCCCGACAGCGCCCGGAATTGGCTGGACTGTTCTCGGGCTTTCAAGTCAACGTTCCGCAGATTCAAGTCGACGTGGACCGTGAAAAGCTCAAAGCCGCCGGCGTCAGCCTGCAGGATCTCAATGACACCATGCAGGTGTATCTGGGCACTCTGTACGTCAATGACTTCAATCGCTTCGGCCGCACCTACCAGGTTAACGCGCAAGCGGAGTCAGGCTTTCGCTTGAGCACCGAGGATATCGGTCGGCTCAAGACGCGCAATCAGCGCGGCGACATGATCCCCATCAATAGCTTCATTACGGTACGCGAGACTTCCGGCGCCGACCGCGTAACCCATTACAACGGCTACGCGGCGGCGGACATCAATGGCGCTCCGGCGCCCGGCTTCAGCACCGGACAGGCACAACAGGCGATCGAGGAAGTCGCGCGCCAAGAGTTGCCTAACGGCATGCACTTCGAATGGACTGAGCTGACATACCAGCAGATCCTCGCCGGCGATACCGCGGCCTACGTATTTCCATTGGTTGTACTGTTGGTATTCATCGTACTGGGTGCGCTGTATGAGAGCGTGAGCCTGCCGCTGGTCGTTATCCTCATCGTGCCGATGTGCCTGCTAAGTGCCATCCTCGGTGTGCACATCTTCGGCGGCGATAACAATGTCTTCACCCAGATCGGCCTCATCGTGCTCGTGGGTCTCGCCTGCAAGAACGCCATTCTCATTGTCGAGTTTGCGCGCGATCGTGAATTGCAAGGTGAGAGCATTTGGCAGGCGGTGCTCGATGCCTGCCGCTTAAGGTTGCGCCCGATTCTGATGACCTCGCTCGCATTCATCATGGGCGTCGTGCCGCTGGTCATATCGCACGGCGCGGGCGCCGAGATGCGTCGTGCCATGGGCGTCGCGGTGTTCTCCGGCATGTTGGGCGTCACTTTCTTCGGATTGCTGCTCACACCGGTGTTCTATCTCGTAATACGCAAACTGGTCGAGGCAAGGCGTTCCGCGGCGGAGCGCAGTGCATTGATTCAGACTCCCGAAACACACTAATAAGAGAGCTCCTCATGGTTAACACTTTCATGCGGATGATTGCGGCAGCGTCGCTGCTGGGGGCACTCGCCGCCTGTGCCGTCGGACCGACCTACCATCGTCCAGAGACGCCGTTGAACGAAGCGCGCAACATTGCCGACGGCCATTTCAGCGCCGCCGAACCCAACGCAGCATGGTGGGAGCAATTCGGGGATCCGGTGCTTGCAGACCTCGAGGCTCACGCGCTTGCCGATAATCTCGACTTGCAGGTCGCGATCGCGCGCGTCCACTCCGCACGAGCGGCCTTCAGCGAAGCGCAGTTCAACTACGCCCCGCACGTGCAGTTGGATGGTTCCTATTCCAGGGCCAAGGAGCAGCAGCCCGGCTTCACCACCAATCGGGTCGATATCGATAGTACGAGCGTCGGCTTTGATGCCAGTTGGGAGATCGATCTTTTCGGACACGTTCGGCACCAGGCCGCGGCCGCGCGCGACACGCTGGGCGCCGAACAGGCCAACTTGGAAGACGCACAGGTCACGGTTGCTGCGGAGGTTGCGCGAAATTATTTCGAACTACGCGGCGCCCAACGCCAAATCGCGGTCGCGCACGACAATTTGGAGAATGAGCGCGAAGCGCTGCGCTTGACCCAAGTGCGCTATCAAGCCGGGCGAGTGACGGAACTTGACGCCGACAGCGCGCAGGCGCGCCTCAAGTCGACCGAAGCCACGCTGCCTGTGCTGGAGGCGGCCGAAAAGCGCTCTGCGTACCGGCTCGCGGTATTGCTGGGGATGCAGCCCGGTGCATTGGACGCCCAGTTGGCGGCGGTGCCGGTACGCGTCATGACGGCGCCTTTGCCGATCGGCGATGTTTCGATGCTGCTGCGCAGGCGTCCCGATGTGCGAGCCGCGGAACGCAATCTGGCGGCATCCACGGAGCGCGTCGGCGTCGCCACCGCCGATCTCTTTCCGAGAGTGACATTCACCGGCTTCGTCGGCTTTCTGTCCGGGGACACTTCCCAATTGGGAAAGGCCGCGAGCCGTGCGTGGCTGATCAATCCGGGGGTGAGTTGGCCGGCGCTCGACTACGGATCGGTCCACGCGCGCCTGCGTGGAGCTAAGGCAGAGGCCGACGGTGCCCTCGCGATGTATCAGAAAGCCGTGCTCGGTGCGTTGGAAGATTTTGAGGATGCATGCGTCGGCTACGGCACTCAAGAAACACGACTCGGTAGCGTGGTCGAACAGGCGCAGGCTTCGCGCCGCGCAGCGCAGCTGGCAGAGATTCAATATCGAGAAGGCCGCGTCAATTTTCTCGTTCTGCTCGATGCGCAACGCACGCTGCTTCAGGCCGAAGACGAACTCGCACAGGCGGAAACTGCGGCGAATACCAGTGCGGTGTCGGTGTACAAGGCGCTCGGCGGGGTGAAGGGTTAGAACTCGCGCAGAACGTCGATGAGCGCACGATAGTCGCCGAGCCCGGGGGTCGCCAAACCCGCCACTTTGCCCGCATCGTCCCAACGTCGTACGCGTACGGCATCACGGTAGAACGGCTCGAGTTCAAAGCGTGCCGTCTCGGCGGGCGTCATGGGACCGCCCTGTAGCTTGAGGGTGACGACCGACGCCGCGCTCAATTTTGCGAAATAGGCATCGTCGGTGGCGCAGAGGTAACGCTTGGCGGGAACGTGCAGACGCACGGGCTCCCATACGGACCCCGGAAAGCGTCGCGCCAGCCAGTGCGCTCCCACTTCCTCATGCCGAGCATCCAGCTTCCAGTCATTAAGGTCGTCGGGAACATCCTCGACGAGGTGCCCCACGTCGTGCAGCAATGCTGCGACAATGAGCGCCGGAGGTGCCGCCTCCGCTTGCGCAAAGTAAGCCGCTTGCAGCGCATGTTCAGTCATCGACACCGACTCGCCGAAGTACGCTCCGGCTCCGCGTTTTTGGAATAGCGCGATTATCTCGTCGACCAAGGTCATGCGAAATTCTCCTCGGCGAGTTGGCGGCGCAGCAGCGCCGCCCCGCTGTAAACACTATCGCGGGTCAAATAGCAGCCGCGCAGATGACGCGGATGGTTCGATGAGGAGAAAGGCGTGCGGCCATGCAGGATGCGCTGGTTGTCGAAAACAGCCAGATCACCGGCGCGCATTCGAAACTTCAATTGGAACCGCGGATCACGGAGCAACAGCGCGAATTTCCGGTAGGCCGCATAATAAACTTGTGCGTCCTCGACTGAGAGCCGCAACGGCGCAATGGATCGATTGTTGTAATGCACGCCGGTCACCGCACCTTCACACGATAACTGGATCAGAGGACGTTCGGCATACAGGTCAGCATCTTTGGATCGATACTGGAAAGGTACCGGTATCTTCGTCAACTGTGCAAATGACTCGGAATCGCTTTGGCGCACATGGCCGGCCAGCGCCAACCCATCGGCGAATATACTCTCGCCGCCGTCCGGCGCCGCGATCAACACGTGCAGCGCCTGAAAGCCCGGCACGGGTTCTCGATACGGGTTATCGGTGTGCAAGCCCAGGCCCAAATCGGAGTACGCCAGGTTTTCCGGTTGGGCCACCGAGCGCACGTCGAACACCAGCCCATAGTTGGTCTCTGCGACACGGCCCACGAACGACATCGCCTCGAGAATTGCATCTTCGGTGGCAGGCACATCGCTCAAGAAAGCAATGCCATCGGTCAAAAGCCGTGTGAGCCAGGGCAAGCGGTCCGCGGCGTGGTCCTTTGCGCGCGCAAGAGGCAACCAAGCCAAATCGCTTAGTGCATCTAAGGAGCCCCGGGCCCAGACTCTCATCGGAAAGTGCTTATTCAGCGAGTCCTTCAGCTGCAAGGCCAACCAAGCCGCGTCGAAGGCAGCGCTGCGCGGTTCATCCTCCCATTGTATTTGCACCACCCCATCATGCAGCGAGGCGGAACTAATTTTGGGGGCGGCGGGCAGATCCGCGACATCGATCAAACGTTGGCCGCTATGAGCGTCGCGCTGTTCGGGATGATTGTCGCGTAGCCAGATGCTGGCGAACTGACTAGTCCGCCCATCCGCCCAACGCAGTGTCAGCGAGTCGGAATTGGCCCAGACGCTCTGGAGGATGACTTGAGTCTTCATGGGAGATGCCCGACGCGCGACGCGCGTGCACTGAGGTAGTACAAATGGCCCGCACCCGCGGCCGCCACCGCGCTTACCGCTGCAAGGGTCACGAACACGCCTCGCCAGCCGAACGCTACCGATAGTCTTGCAACGCTGTCACCGGCAGCCACAGCACCGAGATAGCCGATTCCATCTATGATGCCCGAAGAAGCCGCCGATGCTTGCTTACCGCCGAAGTCGAGCGCAAACGCGCCGCCGAGATACGAATAGGGACCAAGCAGACAGAACGCGATGATGCCGATTGCGACCAGAGGCATCCAAGTACCGGTCGCACTGGAGTGCATCGACATCAAAAGCAACAAAGCCGCGGCGGTGGCCCCCAGCCCTAGAAAGAGCAACAGCGAGCGGCCGTTCACTCCGATCCGATCGCTCAGCCAGCCCGATGCGACGACCGACACCGCGCCCACACCCGGAAAAATTGAACTCATGCGAGCCGAATCGCTCACGCTATAGCCCAGGTAGTCACGCAAATACACCGGTGTCCAGATGTTGAAGGTTTCACGAATAATGGTACATCCCAATGACAGAAAGCAAACCAGTAGAAATGCACGGCTGCGAAGCAGCGGCAGCAATAGATTGCGCATACTGGGGCGGCTCTCGCGGTCCCCGTAGAGATTCAGCGGATTCGGTTTAGCTTCGGCGAATTTCGCTTCGACACGCGATTCGCGCAGGAATAGTCCGCTAACAATCAACATCGCACCCGCGACACCGGCAGCGAAATAAAAAAGAATGCGCCAGCTGAAGCCGTGTTCGATCAGCACGCCCATCGACTGACGGGCTGCCGCATCGCCGACCAGATAACTGATGCTGAGCACTCCGATGATGGTACCGTACGAGGTGTAGTCGAACCATTTTGACGACACTTTAATGAGGCCCGCCCAGGCAATGGACTGCGTTAGCCGGTTGCCAATCCACGCCAGCATGAACATCGGCACTGTGCCGCCCGCTGTGAACAGCAGAGTGAACGCGGACGCACCCGCCAGCCCGATGAGGAAACTGGTCCGACCGCCCCACACATCGCCGAGGCCGCCCAAGAACAATTTGCCGAGCGCATAGGCCAACACGCCCAAGGAGGAGATCTGACCTATGTGCACGATTGCATCGGCGTGGCTGATGCCGCGCTCTGCCAGATCGCCAATCAGCAGTGGCGTCGATACGGACAGGTCGGCGCGGCAGAAGTACAACGACGCATAGCCACCAAATAGCAGCGCGATGACGCTCGCTTGGCGAAAACGCAGCAGTTTTTGTCTTGTCACGTGATTTTGCCGCACGAAGTTGTGACGTGATTTCCGCTTACTCGAACATTTATTTCAACAGTAATGGAAACGGACATCGTGGAGCAATGCAAGCTTCCAATACTTCTTGGAGGTTCAAGTTCGGCGCGACACTCATAGGCAAGTAGAATTTCATGTGGACGTCATTCGAAATTGTGATGGGTCTGGGGTTTATTATTCTATTCTTTATCGGACTCTTAAGACTGGCACGAGACCTTCTCCAGCGGAATTGGTATCCGTCCCCCACCCCGGACGGCTCGGAGGAGCCACCGCCTCCGCCCTACCAACGCGATACCTGCTAACTACCCGTGTAACGGCCCGAACGCTGCTGTCGCGTACGCAGCTTATTGCGCGAATCTACGATGCGGCCGCTGCGCGAAGTTGGACACCGTGAGCGCCAGGACGAGCGCAGCAGCCGCCAGCAGGTACCCGGCCGCTGCGATGAAAGCGATCGCCGGCCCCAAACCTGCCGCTGACCCGAAAATATGCGTGCTTGCGAGGGCCACCGACGTCGGACCGAGACCGGCACCGACAGCCACGTTTAAAAAGAAGCTGACTGCCATCGCAAAGCCGCGGTGCATATTCGGTATCGCATCCAGAATCGAAGAGAAGCCACAGGCCGTGACGACTCCAGACAAGGCAAAGTACAGCGGTACAGCGGCCATCACGACGGCGAGCTGCGATGAGTCTAAGCCTAGGGATACCGGCAGAATCAAGACACTCGAGACCAGGCACACCCCGAGCTTGCGCAACCAGTGACCGTGGCCGCCAACCAGATCCGAGAGCCACCCGCCGAGCAGCACGCCGCCGCCAAACGCGATGGTGAGCAACAGACCGAGCTGCACTCCGACCTGCGCCGGATCACGGCCGAAGCTGCGTATCAGCAAAGTCGGCGCCCAAGCACCGACGGCATTGTCGACAAGCGATGCCATCGCTACCACGAGATAGATCGGCGCGACCACATACAGCGTCGCCCGCCGCGTGCGAACAGCCGCATCGGGCGTCGTGCGCGCTTCCGCGAATCGGCGCTTCGGCTCGCGGATCAACAGGATCATCAACGACCATGCGAGCCCCGGTACACCGATCAACAACAGCACCAAGCGCCAGGGCGCCACGCTCGCCAACGGCGTGCCAACCATTGCCCCGGCTTCGACGAGATGAAGTACGCCGCCCCCGATCAGAATTGACGCGCCGATGCCGATGGCGATTCCGCTCAGAAAGCAACCAACCGCCATGCCTCGGCGCGACGGGGGGAAATAGTCGCTGATCAGCGAAATCGCCGCCGGCGACAGTACGGACTCTCCAAGCCCGACGACGATCCGGGCCGCGAACAATTGCTCAAAGTTCTGCGCGTACCCGCAGGCCACGGTGCCAAGGCTCCAGACCACCACACCGAAGAAAATCAGGTTACGCCGCGAGGTCCGGTCGGCCAGCATCCCGAACGGGATTCCGGCGATTCCGTAAATCACTGCGAATGCCGTCCCCAGCAGCAAGCTAATCTGTGTATCGCTGATACCGAGATCGCGACGCACCGGATCGACAAGTAGACTCAATACTTGCCGATCCGTATACGACACGATGGCCGTTGCGATGAGGATAGCCACGACGCACCAGGCATAGGAGCGTCTCGGATAGCCCGAAGCATCGTCGTCCGGCGAGAATGTCCGCATACCCAAGACGCCCTTCCGAATCAGAATTTGAACGACAGATCCGCTCCAATCGTGCGGGGCTGGTTGGTTGCGATCCGGTTCAGAATCGGGATATTCGCCGACAGGGCGCCGGTGTCGCTCAACAAGGCCTGCTTGTTCGTGACATTGTCCGCGAACAGAAATGCTGACCACCGATTAGTCTCGACACCGAGCCGCAAACCCACCAGATCGTATGGCGGCAGCGAATTGCGAGCGAAGGTAATGTCCTGGATGGAATCTACGTAGCTGTTGGTGACACGCGCCACCAGATTCATGCGCTCATCCAGCGGGCGTTTATAGCTGAGACTCGTGTTCGCGGTCACTTGCGGGACATCCAAGAGGCGCTGTCCCGCCACTATGTTGGCCGCCGGCAGAGTGGTCGAGTTCTTGGCATTCGTGTAGCCCATGTTCTGCGCAAAGATGAGGCCGGGCGTGAGCACCACGGCCACTTCAAGCTCGGCGCCGTATACCGTGGCTTTGCCCGCGTTGGCTGTGAATTTGAAGCCGCAGGGAGGGGCAACTTGCTGTTGCACGTTTGTCCAGTCTTCGTAATAGATGTCTCCATTGATCGAGACCCGCGAATTGAGGAAACGGAGTTTCTCCCCGAGCTCATAGCTCCACACGCTGTCCGGACCGAACTGCGTCGGGGCTGCCGACGTGCACGGGGGAACCGGAATCGGCGAGTTGGGACCGCCCGGACGGAAGCCCTTGGATACGGTCGCGTAGATGGTTGTGTTGTCATCTGGGATGTAGGTGAGGTCCACCTTCGGAGTTACGCCGGAGTTCTGCGCAAGGCCGAACAACGGGTTGCTGGTGCCGTTCGCGGAAACTCCGCTGACGCTCGTGACCGAATTGCTGTGGTACTGGTAGTAGCGCGCGCCGACACCCACTTTAAAGTTGCCCGGCAACAGGTAGGACACGTTGCCGAACAATGCGTATTGATCGATATCAACCTTGCGGTGGTTGTCGGCCAGGTTGTTGGTGCCAAAATCCGCATTGAAGCCGTCGGCAGTGGTGGGATAGAAAGAGTAGACGTGCGAGGTTGCGCCAAAGCTGCTGTAGTAACCGCCAACCAGCCATTGCAGTGGACCATCG
>JAQGOD010000076.1 GCA_028293775.1 Gammaproteobacteria bacterium | reverse complement strand
CCCGCACTCGAGCAATACTTCGTTGACTTCGCGTGCGGTCAAGTTCTGCATGACGGCATCGAGATCCAAGCCGCCGTCAGCCCGCGGAACTCTCTCCACCTGCAGATCCTTGAATGCGCCGAGCGGTGCTTCCGCAGCCGCGAATATCAACGCCCCTGGATCGCTGAATATTTTCGCGTCGCGCGGGGTTGTAAGCAGGGTGTCCAACACAACCCGCAGCGGCTGTCGCACCCATGGGCCATAGTTCAAACGCACATTGAGCTGCGGATCGTCGCTGCGCACCGTCCCAGCGCCGGTGAGCACGGCGGAACTGCGTGCCCTCAAGGTTTGAACATCTGCGCGCGACGCTTCGCCGCTGATCCAGCTTTGGCCGCCTGCGGCCAGAGCCGTGCGCCCGTCCAGGCTCATAGCCAACTTCAGCCGGACGTAGGGCCGGCCACGCTCGATTCGAGAAAAAAACCCGGGGTTGAGTCTGAGGGCCTCTTCGGCGATTAGTCCTACTTCCACTTCGACACCGGCTTTGGCCAAGCGTTCGATCCCGGCGCCGGCAACTTTCGGATTAGGGTCACGCGTGCAGCAGACCACCCGGACGACGCCCGCTGCGATCAAGGCATCGGCGCACGGCGGCGTGCGTCCGGTATGACTGCACGGCTCCAAGGTGACATACGCCGTAGCGCCATGCGCATGCGATCCCGCGCTGCGCAGTGCCAGAACTTCGGCATGGGGCTCGCCGGCTCGAACATGCCAACCTTCGCCGAGTACGCCGTGTGCATTCGCGATGACGCACCCCACCCGGGGGTTCGGATCGGTGGTGTAGAGCCCGCGCTCGGCCAATTCGAGCGCGCGTGCCATATGCGTCCGATCACTCATCCTCATCCTCGCTCGTCTCACCCGGCAACAACGGCAGTTGATCCTTGCTCGGTTCACGACGGCGGCGATGCCGCCGCAGCTGCTCGATTTCCGTTCGAAAAGCATCGAGATCCTGGAAGCTGCGATACACCGACGCAAAGCGCACGTAGCCCACCTCATCCAGGTGGCGCAGCTCCTCCATGACCATTTCGCCGATGCCGCGTGCGGCAATCTCTCGCTCGCCCAAGCTGCGCAACTTGTGACAAATTCTCGCGGCAGCCGCTTCGATCGCTTCGCGCGAAACGGGGCGCTTTTCCAAGGCCTTCTGCATGCCCGTAAGTAGCTTTTTCTCGTCGAAAGGTTCGCGGCTGCGGTCGGCCTTGACGACCGTGGGCAGCAACAGCTCCGCAGCCTCGAAGGTCGTGAATCGTTCGGTGCATGCCAGACACTCGCGGCGTCTGCGGATTTGCCGCCCCTCGCCGGCGAGGCGAGAGTCGATCACCTTAGTCTCGCTGTGACCGCAAAAGGGGCAATGCATTTGGAGTTCTCATCGGTTCAACCATAGACGGGGAACCGCTTGCAGATCGCCAACACTTCTTTTCGGGCACTCTCTATGGCCGGCTCATCGCCCATGTGATCGAGTACATCCGCGATCCAGTTGGAAAGCTGCTGAACTTCAGGCTCCTTGAAACCGCGCGTGGTCACGGCGGGGGTACCGATCCGCAATCCGCTGCTGATGGAAGGCGGACGTGGATCGTTAGGCACGGCATTTTTATTGACGGTCATGTGTGCACGGCCCAAGGCCGCGTCCGCGTCCTTGCCGGTAATGTTCTTGTCGATCAGATCGACCAGAAACAAATGATTGTCGGTGCCGCCGGAAACGATCTTGTAGCCGCGCTGTTGCAGCACCTTGGTCATGGCCCGCGCGTTGGCAATCACCTGCGCCGAATAGGTTTTGAATTCCGGCTGCAGCGCCTCGAGGAAAGCCACGGCTTTCGCGGCGATCACATGCATCAGGGGTCCTCCCTGAGTCCCGGGAAACACCATGGAGTTGAACTTCTTGTGCAGGTCGGCGTGCGGCCGCGCCAGAATCAGGCCTCCGCGCGGACCGCGCAGGGTTTTATGCGTCGTCGTCGTGACGACATCCGCGATGGGTACCGGGTTCGGGTACAGGCCTGCGGCGATCAAACCGGCAACGTGTGCCATATCGACGAAGAGGTACGCGCCTATCGAATCGGCGATGGCGCGGAATCGGCTCCAGTCAACGACCCGCGAATAGGCCGAAAAGCCGGCGACGATCATTTTGGGGCGATGTTCTTGCGCGAGGCGATCTACTTGTTCGTAGTCGATGAGCCCGGTGTCCGGCACGATGCCGTATTGCACCGCTTTGAAAAACTTGCCCGAGAAATTGACCTTGGCGCCATGCGTCAGATGTCCCCCGTGATCGAGACTCATGCCGAGAATCGTATCGCCGGGACTCAGCATGGCGAAGTAAACCGCGGCATTTGCCTGCGAGCCGGAATGCGGCTGAACATTGG
Organism: Gammaproteobacteria bacterium; assembly: GCA_028293775.1. Next base: position 164 of record JAQGOD010000076.1, on the reverse strand, counting down.
CGTACGCGGCGCCAAACAGCTGCTTTGCGCGCTCAATTGCCAAGCTTTCCGCTATATCGACAAATTCGCAGCCGCCGTAGTAGCGCTTCCCGGGATACCCTTCGGCGTACTTGTTGGTCAGTACGGAGCCCTGGGCTTCGAGAACTCGCGGACTCGCATAATTC
>JAQGOD010000031.1 GCA_028293775.1 Gammaproteobacteria bacterium | reverse complement strand
GATCGGCCACCGGCGAGATCCCAGCCTCTCCCGCAGGCCCGGTATCGAGCGGACATCCGCTCGATCGTGCCGACCTCGAAGCTTGGCTTGACGGCATGGTTCCCTATGCGTTGAAGGCCGGCGATATGGCCGGCGCAGTCGTCGTTGTGGTCAAGGATGGAACCGTGCTCCTGCAGAAGGGCTACGGTTACGCAGACGTGAGCAAGAAACTTGCAATGGACCCCGAGCAAACCCTGGTTCGAATCGGGTCCACCTCAAAACTGTTCACTTGGACGGCGGTTATGCAGCTGGTCGAGAAGGGGCAGCTCGATCTGGGCCGCAATATCAACGACTACTTGGACTTTACGATTCCCAATGATTTCGGCAAGCCTGTCACCCTTCGCGACTTGATGAATCATCGCGGCGGGTTCGAAGAAGGGCTGAAGGATGTCTTGCGGACGAATCCGCAAGGCGTGCCCTCGACCGAGGCGTACTTGAAAGAACACAAGCGGCCCATGTTGTTCGCGCCGGGCGAGGTTCCCGCCTACTCAAACTACGGCGCGTCCCTGGCCGGTTACATCGTAGAGCGCGTATCCAAAGAGCCGTTTGAGCGATACATCGAACATCACATTCTGGTACCGCTGGGCATGGCGCACACCACTTTCGATCAGCCGCTAGCCGAGCGTTTCGCCGCCGCGGTATCGAAGGGCTATCGAACGGCATCGGCACCGCCTGGTCCCTATGAGCAAATCGTGACCCGACCCGCGGGCAGCGGCACGACAACGGCGGCGGACATGTCGCGCTTCATGATTGCTCACTTACAGGACGGTCATGTGGGTGACGCAGAGATTTTGAAAGTTGACACGGCCAAGCGCATGCACAGTCCCTCGGAAAAAGCTCCGCCGGGATTTGCAACGATGGCGCATGGCTTTTTCCACGAACTGCATAACGGTCGGACGGTGCTCGGTCACGGCGGCGACACGATATATTTTCACAACGAGTTCAATTTGCTGCCTGACGAAGGAGTCGGCATCCAATTTACGTTCAACAGCAGAGGCCGCGAAGAAGCCGTGTATCTCGCCCGCGAAGCGCTGTTCGACGGCTTCATGGATCGATATTTCCCGCCTTCCGCCGCGCCCGTGGACCCGCCGGCGTTGTCAACTGCGCCCGCCGATGCACAGAGGATTGCAGGACGCTACGAGAGCTCGCGCCGAATCGAGCACGGATTTTTGAGTCTCTTCTATATCCTGCAACAATCTGTCATTGCCGCAAACCCGGACGGGACAATCTCCGTGCCGGGCGTTCTAACGCCTGACTTGGTGACCTTTCGTGAGATTGGCCCCCAGCTTTGGCGCCGCGCCGGCGGTACTCAGCAGCTGACGCTGCAGACGGTCGGCGGAATCAAAACAGTCTTCGATAGTGGAGATCCAACTTCCGTGCTGCAGGCCGTGCCGCTCAAACGGTCGTCGGCTCTGAATCTGACCGTGCTGATCGTCACTTGCATAATTCTGGTCTGGACACTGGTGGCTTGGCTGCTCTCTCCGTGGCTCCGGGCACCCAAGAATATCCCGGATGATCTCGTTCCGCAGGTCAGGCGATTGCGGTTGGTCCTGCGCGCAGCGGTGGCGTTCGACGTGGTCTACTTAATCTGCTGGTTCGCGATGTTGCGGCCGGTCGTGAGCCTCGAGTTGGGTTTTTACAGCGCCAGCCTCGACCCGATTCTGGGCGCAATTCACGCTGCGGGCCTGCTGGCGATTGCGGCGGCCCTGCTCGGAATCCGGAGCGCTTGGCGCCTGTCCAGATTGAACATACCTCGTAGATTGCGCTTCGGGGGCTTCGTGACGGCGGCGGCTTTGCTGGGCGTCGCCTGGATCGGAATTATCGGTGGGCTGATTCGCTTCAGCTTGAACTACTGACGGGGCGGGGAGCATAAAGGAGTCACTGCGTGGCTAACGGTGATGTACATCGAGCGCTAGCGTACGGTCATGGGGGAGTCAGTGCGCACGTGGCCATGGCGCTGTTTTGCATGAGTGTGGCATTTGTCCTCGGGCAGAGTGCGGCATCCGCTGAGGTGATGATTCCCGACACGCCCGCCGGCAGGACCATGAGCGCGTGGCTCGAGGCCTTCAATAGCGGAGATCGGACCCGGCTCGACGATTACTACAAAAAGTATGATCCTGAGAAGCATGCGGACGACATCATGGGATTTCGCGATCGTGTCGGGGGATTTGAACTCGTATCGATAGAGAAAAGCGAACCGCTGCGTATCGTGTTCTTCTTGAAGGAGCGAAACAGCGGGATGCGGGCCGTGGCTAAACTGCAAGTGAGCGATTCCGATCCGCCGCGAGTGACCAGTTCGGAACTCAACGGCATCGTCTCCGGAGCCGCTGTCATCGGCTTTGACATCGATGCGGCAACCCGTGCGCGCGTCATCGATGCCGCCATCGCAAAGATCGATGAGTTCTACGTGTTTCCCGATGTTGCAAAGAAGATGGGGGTCGCCGTGCGGGGCCGCGCCAAGCGCGGCGAATACGATTTAATTACGGATGGCAATGCGTTTGCCAATCTGTTGACCGATCATTTTCGAGATGTCAGCCACGATAAGCACCTCTCTGTCAGTTTTAATCCGATACGACTGCCTAAGGATTCCTCGTCGCCGGGCCCGGAAGCCATCGCGCAATACCGCGCCGCGATGCAGGAGGCCAATTGCGGTTTTGAGAAGGTGGAACGCTTGAACGGCAACATTGGATATGTGAAGTTCAATTTCTTCGCCGACCCCGAGATTTGTGGCGGTACTGCCACTGCTGCCATGAACTTTGTGGCCAACGTCGATGCGCTCATCTTTGATTTGCGGCAAAACGGTGGCGGCGACCCGAAGATGATAGCTCTGCTATCCACGTACCTGTTTGCGAGTCAGACCCACCTCAATGATCTGTGGGAGCGCAAGAGCGGTGAAACACAGCAGTACTGGACGCTGCCTTACGTTGCCGGCCGGCATTTACCTACCGTACCCGTGTACGTGCTTACGTCCCATCGGACCTTTTCCGGAGGCGAAGAGTTTTCCAACAATCTTAAAGTGCTGAAGCGTGCCACGATTGTCGGTGAAGTGACCGGCGGCGGCGCGCACCCGGTGGCCGGCCATCGCATTGATGATCGATTCACGATTGGGGTTCCATTTGCGCGCGCTATCAATCCAACGACCAAGACCAACTGGGAAGGCGTCGGCGTCGAACCAGATGTAAAAGTTCCCGCCGCCGATGCTCTCACCGCCGCGCAGGCCTTGGCTTCAAAGGAACTTGCCAGCCGGCGGGTGGAGAAAAAACCGATTTAGACCGGCGGCGAGTTTGCCTTGCCGTCACCCGCCGGGGGCCTTTCACAGGGTCACGGCGCCCGTGGCGCCCGTGATGCTCCTCTGTTCGATA
>JAQGOD010000006.1 GCA_028293775.1 Gammaproteobacteria bacterium | reverse complement strand
AATGTCCAAGCAGTATTATCAAGTTTCCACGTACAAGTCGCAGTTCAGCATCGGGTACCTGGTAAAGCGTGCGCATTCCATGATCCTCGATGTCATGGAACCCTTGTTCGAGAGTCACGGGTTCAGTTTCATCCAGTACGTGATTTTGGCTTCCCTTCGCGACGGTATGGTCGTCAACCCGAAGGACATCTGCACTCAATACCGTCACGACAGCGGTGCTCTCACCCGGGTCATTGACCAGCTGGCCGAGCGTGGCCTGTTGGAGCGCGTGCGGCGGGATCGGGACCGCCGCAAGGTCGAACTGCAGCTCACGCCGGCGGGCCGCGAGGTCATCGAGAGCCTCATTCCGATGGTCGTCGATAAGCTTAATGCGGCGTTGACCGACTTCACCAAGTCCGAGGTGCAGGAAATGCTGCGCTTGTTGATCAAGCTCAACACGACGCTGCAAGCGCAACTCGACCCGAACCTTGTCGCGGCGGAGGCTTGAGAGCCATGTACTTCAAAGGCGCACTGCTCGTCGGCAGCCTCTTGCTCGCCGGCTGCGTGCTGCCGCCGAAAGAGTCCCCGCACGCTAAGGCCTTGGAAAATACCCGCGTGGGTTTGAGCGGCGTGGCGGTCGAACCGGTTCCCGATGGCTGGTGGACTTCCTTCGACGATCCGCAATTGGACCGGTTGATACGAACAGGTCTCAAAGACAGTCCGACGCTTGCCGATGCGCAGGCACGCGTAGCTGACGCATTGGCGCGCACGCAAGTGGCCCAATCGAAGTTATTGCCCAGTGCCAACTTGGATGCCAGCGCGCTGTATCAACATGCGCCGCAGAACTACCTCATTCCGCCGCCCCTCGCCGGACACAGTTTTTGGATGGCCCAGGCGGGCGTCAGCTTGGGTTGGGACCTGGATTTCTGGGGACGGCAGGCGAACGCGGTGCATCGCGCGCAGGCACTCACTCAGTCCGCGGCCATGGACTTCGAGAACGCGAAGCTCATGCTGGCCACCGCCATCGCACAGTCCTATGTCGAGCTGTATCGCGAAAACGCCTTGGCCGATATCGCGGAGCGTTCGGCGGCCCAGCGCGAAAACATCCTCGCGATCACCCGCCGCCGCGTCGCCGCCGGGCTGGACACCAAACTCGAATTGCGGCAAGCCGAAGGCCAGCTGCCGCAAGCCCGCGTCGCGCGTGACCAGGCACAAGCTGCAGCGGATCTGGCCGTTCACCAGCTTGCCGTATTGAGCGGGCAGGGTGCCGATGCCTATGCCTCGATACAGCGCCCAGCCTTGAATCTCGATGCGGCATTACCGATCCCGACGGCGTTGCCCATTAACTTGCTGGCGCGCCGTCCGGATGTGCTCTCCGCACGTCTCGGCATCCAAGCCGCGGATTCGCAGCGGCTCTCCGACAGAGCCGCGTTTTATCCGGACATCAACATCAAGGCGCTCGCCGGCATCGGTGCGTTTGGCTTGCAAAATTTGTTTCAGGGCAACGCGGCCGGATATGGCGTGGGCCCGCTCATTTCGCTGCCTCTGTTCGACGGCGGCCGTCTGCGGGCGCAGTACAAGAGCAGCGAGGCGCAGCTCGATTCAGCAATTGCCGGCTACAACGACACGGTGCTGCGCGCCGTTCAGCAAACGGCAGATCAACTCACACGCATCGATGCGTTGGCACGTGAGCGGGTGGAACAGCAACAGACCTTGGAGGCCAACGAAGCGGCCTACAAGTTAGCAGAGGAGCGCTACCGCGCAGGCCTTGCCAGCTACCTCTCGGTGCTCAACGCAGAAACTCAAGTGCTCACTGCGCGTCAATCGATGGTCGACATCGTCGCCAATCAAGCTGTGGCGCGAGTGACCCTGCTGCTCGCCATCGGCGGCAGCTTCGATGCCCGCGCCTCGGGCGCGCCCGCGGGCCCCGCGGGCCCCTCCCCGAATTCCGATCAAGTTTTGACACGGGTACTACCATGACAAGCCAAGAAACCAACGACCCCTCTCGATCGACTGCGGCGGCTCAACCGACTGCGCCTCCCAACCCCGCTGCACCCGCCGCTCCGAACCGTGCGCGCCGATTAGGTCTGCTCGGCCTAGGCGCCGTGGTGCTCTTGAGCGGCTTAGGTTATGCGGGCTACTGGTTCTTTGATGCCCGGTACTTTGAAAGCACCGATGACGGCTACGTAAACGGCGACGTGGTGCAGGTGACCAGCGAAGTTCCCGGCACCGTGCTGTCATTGAACGTGGACGATACGCAGCTCGTGAACGAAGGCCAAGCGCTGCTGCAGCTCGATCCGGCGGATGCGAAAATCGGCGAGGAGAACGCCGAGGCCGATTTGGCACGCGCAGTGCGTCAAGTGCGCGGCCTGTTTGCCCAAGGCCAAGAGTTGCGTGCCCAGATCGCGCAGCGCGAGCAAGCCGCCCGTACGGCGGACGATGATTTGAAACGCCGCGGCACCTTGATCGAGGACGGCGCCATTTCCGCCGAAGAGCTCTCTCATGCACGCGATGCCGTGACGACGACGCGCGCCAATGTCGCGGCGGCGCACGAGCAATTGAGCCAAACCGTGGCGCAAATCGACGGCACCACGATTTCAAATCACCCCCAAGTCTTGGCGGCGGCAGCCGCGGTGCGCAATGCCGCGCTGGCACTGCATCGAACTGAGCTGGACTCGCCCGTGAGCGGCGTCGTCGCTAAACGCTCCGTGCAGGTCGGGCAGCGAGTCGCTGCCGGCACACCGCTGCTGGCCGTCGTGCCCCTCGAGAACGTGTGGGTGGATGCCAACTTCAAGGAAGTGCAACTCGAGCGCATGCGCACCGGCCAACCGGTCACGGTGCGAACCGACTTGTATGGTCACCAGGTCACGTATCACGGTCGCCTCGCCGGCATCGCCGCCGGCAGCGGCAATGCATTTGCGTTGCTGCCCTCGCAGAATGCCTCGGGCAATTGGATCAAGATCGTGCAGCGTGTGCCGGTGCGCATCCTGCTGGATGAGAACGAACTCAAGGCGCATCCGCTGCGCATCGGGCTCTCGACCACGGTGCGCGTCGATTTGCACGATGCGACGGGTCCGCTGATGTCCACCGCGGTGCGCAATGTTCCGCTGCCGAAGCAGACCAGTGCGGGGGATGACCCCTCTGTCAATGCACGGATCGCCGCCATCATCGCGGACAACGCGGGACCCCGGGCCAATGAACCCGCGAAGCTCAGCCGCACAACGCGTTCCGGGCAAGCTGCGCCGGGCGCAGCCGCGCCGATGTTAGCCGCACGTCCGTGAGCGCGGATGCCGCCGCCGCGCCGGCGCTGCTTGGCGGGCGCAAAGCCATAACGGCGGTGGCCCTGGCGTTGGGTACCTTTATGCAGGTACTCGACACTTCCATCGCGAATGTGTCCATCCCAACCATCGCGGGCAACCTAGGCGTCAGCACGGATCAAGGCACCTGGGTGATAACTTCGTTCGCGGTCGCGAATGGGGTGTCCGTGCCCTTGACCGGCTGGCTCATGCAGCGGTTCGGCGTGGTGCGCACCTTCGTCTTCTCGGTGGCGCTCTTTACCATCGCGTCTCTGCTGTGCGGGCTCGCGTGGAGCCTGCCCTCGCTGATTGCTTTCCGGGTCCTGCAGGGAGCCGTATCCGGGCCCATGATCCCGGGCAGTCAGGCGCTGCTCATCAATGTGTTCGGCCCCAGCAAACGCACCACGGCCTTGACCATCTGGTCGATCACCACGTTGGTGGCGCCCATCGCCGGCCCGCTGCTCGGGGGCTACATTTCGGATAACTATGTCTGGCCGTGGATTTTTCTCATCAACGTGCCCGTCGGTGTGTTCTGCGCCTGGATGTGCTGGACCAATTTGAAGTCTCAGGAAACCCCGACGAAGAAAATACCCATCGACCGAGTCGGCCTCGCGCTGCTGTTCATCTGGGTGGGTGCCTTGCAGATCATGCTCGACAAGGGCAAGGACCTCGACTGGTTCAACTCTGCGCCGATCGTCGCACTGCTCATCGTCACCGTCGTCGGCTTCGTGGCGTGGCTCATCTGGGAGCTGACGGAAAAGCATCCCATCGTGGATTTGAGCTTGTTCAAGTCGCGCAGCTTCGCCATCGGCACGCTAGCCATGTGTTTAGCCTACGCCGTGTTTTTCGGCAACATCGTGTTGATGCCGTTGTGGCTGCAGAGCAATTTAGGGTATACCGCCACATGGGCGGGTCTCGTGTCCGCTCCCAGCGGCATTACCGCCATCCTGACCTCGCTGATGATGGGCCAATTGATGCGCCGCTTCGATCCGCGCGTGCTCGCTGCCAGCTCTTTCGCGCTGTTCGCGGCGTCCTATTTTATGCGTGCGCTGCTCACTGCCGACTCGAGCTATTTTGTGTTCGTCGCGCCGCAACTGGTGCAGGGTCTGGCCATGGGAATCTTCTTCGTCTCCATGCTCGCAGTCGCCTTCGATGGCCTGCCGGCGCAAAAGGTACCCGCCGCGTCGGGGCTGTCGAATTTTTTGCGCATCACCGCCGCCGGTTTTGCTACCTCGCTCATCACCACATTCTGGGATCGGCGCGAAGCGCTGCATCAGTCGCAGCTCGCCGATGTCGTGACGCAGTACACGCCCGCGTACCAAGAAGCGCTGACGCATATGCATCAATTGGGCATGACCGATCAGGGAGCGGCGGGCGCCATCACCCAAACCCTCATCGGCCAGAGTTATCTCCTGTCGTCGCTGGACTTGTTCTACGCTTCGGCATGGATCAGCGTACTGTTGATCCCCTTGTGTTTCTTGGTACGGCGACCCGCCAGCGGCGCAGCCGCCCCGGTGGCCGCCGAATGAGGCGCAGCACATGAACTTCGATTGGAACGCCGGCTATCCGTCCATTCGATTGCCGGTATTCGCGCGCAACATCGTGTCCACTTCTCATCCGCTGGCCGCACAAGTGGGCCTCTCGTTGTTGCAACGCGGGGGTAATGCGGTGGACGCCGCCATCGGCGCGGCGGCCGCGATGGCCATCGTGGAGCCCTGCAGTAACGGCTTGGGTGCCGACGCGTTTTGCATTCTATGGGATGGCAAGCAGCTGCACGGCCTCAATGGGTCGGGACCCTCGCCCGCAGCTTGGACCGTGGAATATTTTCGGAAAAAATATGGCGATGGCGCACGGCAGCCGCCCATGCGTGGATGGGACTCGGTGACGGTCCCCGGGGCCGTCGCTGCCTGGGTCCATCTTTCCAAGCGTTTCGGCAAGTTGCCGTTTGCTGATCTTCTGGCTCCGGCGATCGAGATCGCCGACCGCGGCTACGCGGTTCCGGTCGTGGTTCACCAAAAGTGGGCGGCCGCTGTCGCGGATTTACAAGCAATCCCGGGCTTCGCCGAGACTTTCCTGCCCAACGGCCGCGCGCCTCGCGTCGGCGAGCGGTTTGTATTTCCCGCGGCCGCCCGTGCCCTGCGGGCCATTGCCCTCACGCACGGCGCGGCTTTCTATGGCGGCGAGATTGCGGCGGCAGCGGCAGCGCACGCGGCACGATACGGAGGGGCGATGCGCGCGTCCGACTTCGAAGCGTTCTCGCCCGAGTGGGTGCAACCCATCGGCATCGAGGCCTATGGCCATCGCCTGCATCAAATTCCGCCGAACGGCCAGGGCATTGCCGCACTCATTGCGCTCGGTATCCTGCAACATCTGGACGTTGCGGCTCATCCGGTGGATAGCGCGGCAAGCCAGCATTTGCAGATCGAAGCGATGAAGCTGGGGTTCGCGGACACGTACGCGCATGTGGCCGATCCGAGTGCCATGCGCCTCTCGGTGGAGCAAATGCTCGATCCCGCGCATCTAAAAAGGCGCGCCATGCTCATCGATCCCAAACGCGCGCAAGTCTTCGGCGAAGGCCATTTGGAAAAAGGCGGCACCATCTATCTGACCGCGGCGGACGAACGCGGCATGATGGTGAGCTTCATTCAAAGCAACTACATGGGATTCGGCTCAGGGATAGTGGTTCCAGAGTGGGGGCTGTCCCTGCAGAATCGAGGTCACGCTTTCTCGCTCGACCCAGCGAGTCCGAACTGCGTCGCGCCGCGAAAGCGGCCGTTTCACACCATCATTCCCGGCTTCCTCACCCGAAACGGATTGCCGCAAATGAGCTTCGGAGTGATGGGCGGCAACATGCAGCCGCAAGGACATGTGCAAACACTGGTGCGCATGCTGGTTCATCGTCAGCAGCCGCAAGCCGCATGCGATGCGCCGCGATGGCGATTCAATCAAGGCCTCTCGATCAACGTCGAAACGGCGATGCCGAGCGCTACCACGCGCGGGCTGTTGGCCTATGGACATCAAATCGAGATGATTCCAGATGGCTATCAGGACTTCGGCGCGGGGCAGTTCATCTGGCGCTTGGGAGATCCGGCCGTGGAAGGATACGTGGCGGCGAGTGATCCGCGGCGCGACGGCCAAGCGGCAGGAATTTAGGAGCGTCACATGAATCTTGCGCCACCGGCCATCGATCTTTTCGCGCAAGAGCTTGCGCAGCGCATTTCCGATCAGGGCCAAGGCCGCCCGTTTCTCGTGCTCCATGGCGGCGGCGGACCGGAGTCAATGGCGGCTTTTGCCGCTTCGCTGTCAAGCGCGGGCCGCGTGATCTTCCCGACTCATCCCGGATTTGCAGGTACTCGTCGTCCCGAGTGGTGCGCCAGTGTCGGCGATCTCGTCCTCCTGTATCAGGCATTGCTCGAACGGCTGGATCTTCACGATGTCGTCGTTGTCGGCAATTCGATCGGCGGCTGGACAGCGTGCGAGATGGCGCTGCGCGCATCGCCGCGGATCACCGCCATCGTGCTGTTGAACGCAGTCGGGATCGACCCCGGCATCCCAGGTTGGACGATGGTGAATCCCGCCGAGCTCACGCCTCAGGAACGCGCGGCGCGCGCCTTTTTTAATCCGGGCAAATTCTCGATTACGCCGGGCGGTCCCGCGGCCCCGGGCGTGACGGCGTCAAACTATGCCGCTTTGAAAAAGTATGCGGGCATACCATTCATGGTCGATCCGAGCCTACGCGCGCGACTCGCCGCGATCGCGGTGCCCACCCTGGTGCTGTGGGGCGAGGCGGATCTGTTCGTGGATGTTGAATACGGCCGCATTTACGCCAAGAGCATTCCCGATGCGCGTTTCGAAACGATTGCTGAAGCGGGGCACTTTCCTCAAATTGAGCAACGCGACACGGTGCAGCGGAAAATTCTGGAGTGGTTGACGCTGCTCTGACGCTTAAAGTCGGGCACCCATTTCTTGATACGTTATTAACCGGTTTTGCCGTTCCTCGAGCCTATAATTTTGGCCTATGGAACGCACTACCACGCTGTTTCAGGCCCGCTACTTGAGCCTCCTCCTGCTCGTCGGAGCGCTGGTGGAACATGCAACCTTGAATGTGGATTGCACCGGATCCACACCGAGTACCTCGGGGCTGGTCAGATTTAGCCGCGATTTGAACCGGCGAGCGAATGGGCCTTGGTCGTACCGGCTTGAAGCTGGCGCAGGACGCTCGAATTTAGCGCAAGACGAGGTTTGATCGCCTAAAGGCAAATCAACGCGGCGTGTGAGTATTATGTCGCGCGCAAATCGCGCATTGACAGATTCTCAACGCCCACTGTCGCTACCCCCCGACAGAAATTTCTGCTCAATTGATCACACTTTTACGGCGGCGTAGGATCATTTCCGACAAGCGCTTGCGAGCAAGGCAACCCAAAGGAAGTCACTTATGCTAAAGCCATTTTCTTTCATCAGGCCTTTCCTGGTCATCAAATTGGCCAGGCCCGTGCCGCTGGTCGCGGAAAAAATCAAGCCGGGCGCGCGTGTCCCGGGTGCGAGCAACCCGGTGAAGAAGTGTGCTTGGCATGCGGTGTCGATTGCGCGCGGCCGTCCGGCGTGCGCCGCCGTGGGTCAACTGCACGGTCGGCGCTGGCTCTCGACTCAAGCACCGCATCTGCCCGTGCAGGGCTGCAACACGGCTGAGTGTACGTGCCGCTATCGGCATCATGAAGACCGGCGCGTACAGGACCGGCGCGAAGCCAGCGTCCTTGTCTCCTCGCCGCCGCCGAAGGGCGGTGAACGACGCTCGCCGCGAACGGACAGGCGCAGTCAGAACTCGATCCAGTAGCGGCATGGCGGAGCAACCCCGCCCCCGAAAGTCCGGCGCTTCGCGTATCATTTGCACAATAAAAATGGCAAGCGCATGGTGACCAATGGTTTTGCCCACAGAACCGATCGGCAGTATTCCGCGGCCGC
>JAQGOD010000507.1 GCA_028293775.1 Gammaproteobacteria bacterium | reverse complement strand
GTCGCCTCGCCCTTCGAAGGCTGGAACTGGTTTCGCGACAGCGTCACCACGCGCGATGTGTTGCGCGCGGACAAGGCCAAGCTGGAGGCGGAGCTGCGCATGGCGCAATTCCGATTGCAGCGCTATGAAGCCTTGGAGGCGGAGACCCAGCGGTTGCGAGCGCTCCGCGATAACACGGCCAGCGTGACGGACCGCTTCCTCATCGGTGATGTAATGAGTGTCGATCTCGACGCGTTCCGCGAGCGCGTGCTGGTCGACAAGGGCGCGGGTGACGGCATTTACGTGGGGCAAGCGGTGCTCGATTCGGGCGGAGTATTCGGCCAGGTCGCCCGTGTGGGCCAACTCACCAGCGAAGTCATCCTGGTGAGCGACGCGGCGCACGCCATTCCCGTGCAGATCAACCGCAACGGCTTGCGCACCATCGCGGTGGGCACGGGCGAGACCAACCGGTTGAAGCTGCCGTATCTGCCTACCAGCGCGGATGTGATGGCGGGTGACCTGCTGGTTACGTCAGGCCTTGGCGGCGGATTCCCGCCCGGATACCCGGTGGGAACCATTGCCGAAGTGAAGCGCGATCCGGCGCAGTCGCTGGCCGATGTGGACGTGAAACCCGCCGCCGCCCTCGATCGCTCCAAAGAGCTGATGTTCGTGTGGCTCAAACCCCAGGCCGCGGAATTGTTGCCGCCGCTCAAAGCCATCCCGGTGCCCAAGAAATGATGCGCGAAACGCGAATCCGCCGGCTGCCGATGGCGCTGTCAGCCATGATTGCCCTGGCCCTGGCGGTATTGCCGTTGCCCGCGGTGCTGGATGCGTTTCGTCCGGATTTTTTGGTGTTGGTGGTTCTCTATTGGTGCATAGAGTCGCCGCGCGCCGGAGGACTGTCGCTCGCTTTCTTCTCCGGCCTCGCCTTGGACGTGATCCACGGCGTGGTGCTGGGGCAGCATGCCCTCGCGCTCACCTTGATGGGCGCCTGGGCCACGCACTTGCGCTTACGCATTCGCGTATTTTCCGTTCTGTCGCAATGCCTGACCATTTTTGCGCTGCTGACGGGTTATCAATTCGTGCTCTTTTGGGTCGACGGCGCCACGGGCAACCCGGTGACGACCTTCGGCCGCTGGCTCGCGCCTTTCATCGGCGCCCTGCTCTGGCCGCTGCTCGTCAGCGTTATGGGCAAAGCACATGAGCGTTAAGCCATGATCTTCGATGAATTCTCGCCATCGCGAACACGCAGAACCCTGACGGCGGGAGGCAGGACGTTGCGCGCCTTGGGGCTGGACGGGCCGCTCACGGGTGTGTTGGCCCTCATCGTCGGCATCGGCATTTTGGTCGTATACAGCGCCTCGGGGCAAAACTTGAAAATGGTGCAGCACCATCTGATCAATATCGCCATTGCGGTGACGGCCCTGCTGGCCCTGGCGAAGTTCGCCACGCCGCAGTATCTGCGCATGTTTGCGCCCATTGCCTATGTGATCGGCGTGCTGCTGCTCGTTGTCGTCGATGTCACCGGGCATATCGGCAAAGGTGCGCAGCGCTGGCTCGACGTCGGCTTCATGCGCTTTCAGCCTTCCGAGATCATGAAGCTTGCGGTACCGATGGCCTGCGCCTGGTACATGCATGAAAGGCCGTTACCGCCGACATTCTGGGATCTGATGGTGTTGGGAGTCTTGATTGGGATCCCAACCGCGATGATTGTCACGCAACCTGACTTGGGCACGGCCTTGTTGATTGCGGCCTCGGGCCTTACCGTGATGCTGTTGGCCGGGTTGCAGTTGCGGCTCATTTTGATATCCATTCCGCTGCTCGGCGGTGCCGCTTTTGGCGCCTGGCACTTCATTCACGATTATCAGCGCCAGCGCATTTTGACTTTCTTGAATCCCGAAAACGATCGACTTGGGGCCGGCTATCACATCATCCAGTCGCAAATCGCCATCGGCTCCGGCGGGGTATTCGGCAAAGGCTACATGAACGGCAGCCAGGCGCAGCTCGAATTTCTACCCGAGCGCTCCACCGACTTCATCTTTGCCGTCATTGGCGAGGAATTCGGGCTGCTCGGCCAACTGCTGATTTTATCGCTATACGCCGTCGTGATTGGACGGGCGTTGTATTTGGCGATGCAGGCGCAGGGAACCTTTGCACGTTTGACCGGCGGCGCCATTGCCTTGAGCTTTTTCGTTTACGTATTCGTCAACTCAGGCATGGTCAGCGGCATTTTGCCCGTGGTGGGGGTGCCGTTGCCGATGATCAGCTACGGCGGCACCTCCATGGTCACGCTGCTCGCCGGGTTCGGCATCCTCATGTCGCTGCATTCTCATCGAAAACTCATTGGATCGTAAGAGCATGCGCTACCCATCATTCGGCAAGTCCCTGCTCTGCGTTGCCTGCCTCTTTGCAGCGGGTATGCAGCCGGCCGTTGCCATCGATACGAAACGCAGCGACGTCAAGGAATTCATTTCCCACATGGCCGGCAGCTACGGATTCAAGAAGCGCGCGTTGCGCAAGCTCTTGAAGGGCGCGGAGTTTCAACCAGCCATTGTCGATGCCATGCTCAAGCCCGCCGAAAAAGCCAAGCTCTGGTATGAGTATCGGCCTATTTTCGTGACCGAAAAACGCATTCAAGAAGGCGTGGAGTTTTGGACCGACCACCGCCAAGCGCTCGATCAAGCCAGCGTTCATAGCGGCGTGGCGCCGGAATACCTGGCCGCCATTCTTGGCGTGGAGACTTTCTATGGGCGGCGCACGGGAACGTATCGCGTGCTCGACGCGCTGGTTACGCTCTCGTTTGAATATCCGGCACGCGGTAAATTTTTTCGGGATGAACTCGAGCAATTCTTGTTGCTCACGCGAGACGGACGTCTCGACGCCAAAAGCGTCAAGGGTTCCTACGCCGGCGCGATGGGCGTGCCGCAATTCATGCCTTCGAATTATCGCCGCTTCGCGATTGACGCGGATGCCGACGGCCGCGTCGATTTGTGGAATGATTGGCCGGATGTTTGCGCGAGCGTCGGCAACTACTTGAAGGAACATGGATGGAACGCCGGGGAACCGGTCCTGGGCGAGGCCACGGTGGCACCGGAAAAGGCGGCGGACTTGGATGGCCGCAAACTGGCGCTGTCCGAGACGGTGGGTTCGCTCAACGCCAAGGGAGTGAGCTTCGACAGCGCGCTGCCCGCGGAGTCGCCCGCGATTTTGGTCGCTGCCGACGAAGCGGACGGCGTGCACTGGCGGGTCGGTTATAACAACTTCTACGTGATCACGCGATATAACCACAGCGCGCTTTACGCCATGGCGGTCTATGAGCTTGCAACCGCCGTCAAGCAACGGATGCTACTGAATGACGCGGCGCAGGTCGCCGCCGCCCCGCAGTCCGCGACCTCGCCGTGAGCTTAGGCCGCGCGCTCGCCGTCCCGTTCTGCGCCGCAGTCGCCATCGGGGTCGCGGCGTGCTTCAGTTCGCCGCCGCACGCCGAACGCCCGGCTCCCGCCTCCGAGCCCGCAACGCAGACCGAGCCTCCGCCCGAATCGGTGCCTGAAGTGGTACCGCGCGTCGAGCCGCGCTCGCGCAAGGGCAATCCGCCGTTCTACGATGTCTTGGGCAAACGCTACTTCGTCCTGTCATCCAGCGTCGGTTACCTCGAACGCGGCGTCGCATCCTGGTACGGACCGGGTTTTCATAAAGTCCGTACCTCAACCGGTGAGTTCTACGACATGTACGGCATGACGGCTGCTCACAAGACACTCCCCCTCCCCGCTTATGTGCGAGTCACGAATCTTCAAAACGGACGCAGCATCGTGGTTCGGGTCAATGATCGGGGCCCGTTCGTCGGTAATCGCATCATCGACCTCTCGTACTCCGCGGCCTCGAAGCTCGACATGCTGCGCAAGGGCACTGCCATGGTCGAGGTACGCAACATTGAGCTG
>JAQGOD010000493.1 GCA_028293775.1 Gammaproteobacteria bacterium | reverse complement strand
GCTTAAATGCCTGCACGATGAATATCCGAGCCACATCAGTCTGACCATGGACCGCGATTCCGATGCGCGCCCTCCGCGGGAATTGACACCGGCATTTTATGGCTGTTACGACTGGCATTCGGACGTTCATGGCCACTGGCTCCTGGTGCGCCTGTTGCGGCTCACGCCCAACGCGCCGTTCGCCGACCAAGCGCGCACGGAACTCGCCCGCAGTTTCACGGCGGCGAACATCGCCGGCGAACTGGAGTATCTGAAGCATCCGGGTCGGACATCGTTCGAGCGCCCATACGGATTGGCGTGGCTGCTGCAACTATCCGCGGAGCTGCGCGAGTGGGATGACCCGCAAGCGAAACAATGGTCGGCCACCTTGGCGCCTCTCGAGTCGGAAGCGGCCGCGCGCATCAAGGCATGGCTCCCGAGGCTGCGCTATCCCATTCGCATCGGCGAACATGATCAAACCGCTTTTTCCTTCGGACTGATCTTCGATTGGGCCGGCGTAGCCGGGGACGCGCAAATGCGCACGATACTGAACGATGCGGCGCAACGATTTTACCTTCACGACCGCGATTGCCCATTGAGCTATGAGCCTTCGGGCGAGGACTTTCTCTCGCCGTGTTTGGCCGAGGCCGATTTTCTGCGGCGCGTGCTCAATCCTAAGGCGTTTGCCGCGTGGCTTGGCCATTTTCTGCCGGGCATTCCCCGAACCGCCGCGGCTGCGTGGCTGCAACCCGGGGTCGTGACCGACCGGTCCGACCCGAAGCTTGCTCACATCGACGGCCTTAACTTAAGCCGCAGCTGGATGCTCGAAGGAATTGCCCATGGACTCCCGCAAGGGGACGCGCGGGTACCGGCACTTCTCGCCGCAGCCGCGCGGCATCGGGATGCCGCTCTCCCGCAGGTTACCGGAGAGCACTACGAGGGCGGCCATTGGTTGGGCACCTTCGCGGTGTACCTGACGAGTGGCGCCGGATTGCGCTAGGGAACTGCTCCTAAGCTCAGGATCTAACCGCCGCCATTTCCGCGGCGTCTTGCTCCACGGCGATGACGGCCGGCGTGCGCCAGCCGCTGCGCACGCCCCAGAAATAAAAGGCCAGCGACGTCAGCGCCACGCACAGCTGGTCCCAGCCGTACCCAATGTAGCCGTGGCCTTCGAATTCTTTACTGCCCGCCCACGACAACACCGTGATGGTGACGAGATAGGCGAACAGCCACCATGCCCCGCGCACCTGCCGGCCGAAGTCGCGCCAATTGCCCTTGGCTTGATAGTACAAATAGACCGGAAGCGGCAAAATCAACAGCAGCATGATCTGGCCGGTGTGCGGCCAGCGCGCCCAAAACAGCATCAAGGTGGCGAGCACGAAGGCTATCGGCGCGAGCACCGGCAGGCCCGGCACGCGCAACGGCCGATGCAGCTCGGGCGCCGTACGCCGCAGCACGATGACGCTGATCGGCACCACCAGATACGTGATGATGGTGGCCACGGAAATCACCGCCGCGAGCTTGCCCCAACCGCGAAAGAAAAACAGGAACACAAAGGACACCGCGAGGTTGAACCACATGGCGGGACGCGGGATGCCGTATTTGGGATGCACACGGCCAAATACTTCGGGCACGGTGCCGCTGCGTTCCATCGCATAGATCATGCGAGCCGTTGTGGCCGTGTAGGTGATACCCGTGCCGCTGGGGCTGACGAAGGCGTCGGCATACAACAATAGCGCCAGCCAATTGAGATTGAGCGCCAGCGCCAATTGCGCAAACGGCGAGCTGTACTCGAGCGCCGCCCAGCCCTCGGACAAATGTTCCGGTGCCACCGAGCCCAAGAAAGCCACTTGCAGCATCAAGTACACCACCGTGCTCAACGCAATCGAGCCGAATATCGCCAACGGCACGCTACGTCCGGGGTGGCGCGCCTCGCCCGCCAGATTCACCGGGCTTTGGAATCCGTTGTAGCTGAAAACAATGCCGCTGGTGGCAACCGCGGTGAGGATGGCCGCCAGATTGCCCACGTGTTGGCCGCCATGAATTCCTACCTGAAAGTTCTCCCAGTGAAAGTCAGTACAGACCAACGCGATGGCCGTCGCCGCCGGCACGATGAGCTTGAAGAAGGTGATGGCGCTGTTGGTGTTCGCGAAAACTTTGACGCTCCAGAAATTGACCAGAAAATAAAACACCACCAACACTGCGGAAATCGACAATCCGGCAACCGTCAGCTCTCCTTGCCCGTTGCGGGCGTGCACATACAATCCCTGCGCCCAGGCCCAGGGCCACGAGCTCATGTACTGCACGGAGGCCTCGGCCTCGACGGGGATGACCGAGACAATCGCGATCCACGCCGCCCATCCCGCGACGAAGCCGACCAGCGTGCCATGCGAATAATGACCGTAGCGCACCGCGCCGCCGGACTCCGGAAACATGGCGCCGAGTTCCGCGTACGTGAACGCGACGAACAAAATAACCACGGCACCGATGATCCAGGCGTAGATCGCGCCGGGGCCGGCCAGCTGCGCCGCACGCCAGGCGCCGAACAGCCAACCGGATCCGATAATGGAACCCAAACCGGTAAACATCAGCGCAATCGCGCCGACCTCGCGACGGATCGCACTTTCATTGGACATTTATGATCTCCTTGACGGACTGTAACGGCTTTTCACCGCTCCGCGCTACGGCAATGCATAATAGGAATCCAATGGTTGCACCAAACAGATTCTTTTTACGCCGCACCGATCTGCTCGCGATGACGGCAATGGCCGCTATGGCCGCGTCGTCGGCCATGGCCGGCGCAACGGCGCCCGGCGCAACGGCGCCCGGGTCGGCCGCGCGCGGACTGAAGGCAAAATTCGTATTGTCGAGTTCCGATCCGAAGCTCGTCGGCAGCGTTCCACTGATATATACGGCCAAGGCGTTTGGCTGTTCGGGCGGGAACCTGTCGCCGGAACTGCATTGGTCGGGAGCGCCTGCGGGGACCCAGAGCTTCGTGGTCACCTTGTTTGACCCCGACGAGCGCAGCACGCCGTCCGGCTGGTGGCACTGGGTGCTCTACGATTTGCCCAATAATATCGACAACCTGCCGCAGGGCGCCGGCGCGGAGCATAGCAGTGCGTTACCTTCGGGAGCGCTGCAAGGCCGCACCGATTTAGGCGAGGACGCCTATCACGGACCCTGCCCCGCCAAAGGCGATCCGCCGCATCGCTATGTGTTCACCGTCTATGCGTTGAATGTGGCGAAACTTCCTGTACCGCCCGATTCCAGCGGAGGCATGGTCACCTCCATTGTGCAGGAACATCTGCTGGGCAAGGCCGTGCTCGTCGCGCACTACGGCCGTCCCTAATCTTCAAGCCGCGGCTTCATCCTCGCAGCCGTGCTCGCAGCGATCTCTTTCGATTTGCAGCGTGGCATGCTGGATCTGAAAGCGACGTTTCAGATCCGGCGTCAGGGAAATCAACAGCGCATCTTCCGCTGCCCGATCAGGCACCACCAAGTGAGCGGTTAAGGCAACGCTCGTGGTGCTCAACGCCCATATGTGCAGGTCGTGCACATCGGTCACGCCTTGCTGGTGAGAGAGATAGGACATCACCGCGGATGAATTGACACTGGCCGGAACGCCGTCCAACGACAACGTCAGTGAATCTCGCAGCAGCCGCCAGGTGCTGAGCAGTATCACCGCCACAATCGCGAGGCTGACGATGGGATCGAGCAAGGCCCATCCGGTAATCACGATCAGCAGGCCCGAGAGCAAAACGCCGGCCGATACGGCAGCATCGCCCAGCATGTGGATGTAGGCGCTGCGCCGGTTAAGGTCGCCGTGGCTGCCGGCGTGAAGCATCCAAGCACTTATGCCGTTCAACACAATGCCGATCGCCGCGACCATCATGACCGTGCGGCCCGCAACGGGCGGGGGTGATCCCAATCTGCTAATTGCCTCCCAGGCAATGGCGCCGCAGGCCAATAGCAGCAACACCGCATTCGCGAGCGCCGCCAGCACGGAAGAACGTCCCAGGCCATAGGTAAATTTGCCACCCGGTCGGCGGCGTCCGAGCAGTAACGCCCCCCAGGCACACACCAGCCCCAGCACGTCGCTCAAGTTATGTCCCGCGTCGGCGATCAATGCCACGGAGTTGGAGATGAATCCGAAGCCGCCTTCGACCAATACGAAAATCAAGTTAAGCGCCACGGCAACGCCCATTCGGAGGTTGATGCCGTCGGCCGGTAGCGCATGCGCATGGCCGTGCGCGTGGTCGTGCGGCGCGTGACCGTGGTCGTGGCCCTGCGCTGGGTCGTCTTTATGTTGCATCGACTTCGTTTACCTCTAAATGCTGGAATGTCTGCATTCGCCACAGCTGCGGGAAAAACACACGCGACCATAAAACCGTTACTAATATTGTGGCCACACCGCCTAACACAATGGCGGGCACCAGCCCGAACCAAGCCGCCGTCGTACCCGACTCGAACTCTCCGAGTTCATTCGATGCGCCGATGAATACGGAGGTGACGGCACTGACCCGGCCCCGGATCTCATCAGGCGTCTGCAGCTGCACCAGCAGCGAGCGGACAAACACACTGATCATGTCCCCCACCCCTAGGACCACCAATGCGATCATCGCCACCCAAAACACGTGGGTCAGCCCCAGGACCACGGTGGCCATGCCGAAAGCCGCGACGCCGCCGAACATCGTAGCGCCGACGTGCCGCGAAATGGGCCTGAACGCCAGCCAAAGCGCCATGACGCCCGCGCCCACTCCCGGCGCAGCCCGCAAATAGCCGAACACCTCGGGACCGGCGTGCAGTACGTCCCGCGTGTAGGCCGGTAACAGCGCCGTCGCACCGCCGAACAATACCGCAAATAGGTCCAACGATATGGCTCCCAATACCGTTTTGCGATGCCACACGAAGCGCAGCCCCTGCAGCAGGGTTGCCCAGGAGAGCGATGAGCGTGCGGAACTCGGCCGTCGCTTGGCGATTAGCGCGACCAACAGAATGGCCGCCAGCAGCAGCGCCGTGGCGGCGCCGTAAACCACCGCGGCACCGCTGTCGCGCCCAAAACCAGCTTCTGCCAGCGCATAGACGATTCCGCCGATGCTGGGACCGACGATCACCGCCACTTGGTTGGCCGAAGAGTTGATGGCAAGGGCACTGCTGAGCGTTGCCGCCGGCACAATGGTGGGGACGAATGACTGCGATGCAGGGGCCTGGAAAGCGCGCGTCACGCCGAGCAGGGCGAGTACCGCGAATATCGGCAGCGTGCCAACTCTTTGCCATGCGAAGTAGAGCAGCAATAGAGCGCACAGTGCATAGGAGCAGTGGCCGAGCAGAATGATCATGCGGCGATCGAACTGATCGGCGACATGCCCGGAGAAAAGCACCAGGCATAAAAACGGCAGAAACTGTGACAGACCGATCAGCCCGAGATCGAGCACTCGTCCGGTGATGTGATACACCTGCCAGCCAAACGCCATGATGAGCATTTGCGTGGCGATGGCGGCGAAAAACCTGGAGCCCAGATACAGCGTGAAATCGCGATTTTTAAAAACCGCGTATCCGCCCGGCGCGCTGCGCTCACTCAAGGGCCGCGATTTCGGTCAGCACGGGTCACAGTCCAAGGTCACTCAATGAACGGTGATCATCAGGGCGGCGCCCTTGCGGCCAACGAAAGTGACGCTCGCTCTCGTCGATCGGCAAGTCGTTGATGCTGGCCAAGCGCAGGCTCATCAGCCCATGCTCGTCGAATTCCCAATTCTCATTGCCGTAACTGCGAAACCAATGGCCGCTATCGTCGTGCCACTCGTAGGCGAATCGCACGGCGATGCGGTTCTCTCGAAATGCCCAGAGCTCTTTGATTAGCCGATAATCCAGCTCCCGTGCCCATTTGCGGGTGAGGAATGCCTGGATGGCATCACGCCCGAGGAGAAATTCCGAGCGGTTACGCCATCGGCTATCCGTTGTGTAGGCGAGCGCCACCCGAGCCGGGTCGCGGGTGTTCCATCCGTCCTCGGCCAAGCGCACTTTCTGGCAGGCGGCTTCAAAGGTGAAGGGAGGCAGAGGCGGTCTGTCCATGGGAGCTCCAGCTTTGCGGATTTGTCAAAAGCGCCGCGAGATGTACAGCGTGCCGATTTCGATCTTGTAGAACGTTTCCGGGCGTGGGCCCTGCGGATCGCTCGCCAGCACATGATCGCGCGCTAAATTTTGACCGTAGCGAAAGTCCAAATTTAAATCCCACTTGGGCAGAACATCGCGCCACGCGGCGCCTACGCCCGCGAAGAGCGAAGTCGCCGGCGTCTGCACATTGTAGCGGGCGACGCCGGCAAAAAGACCGAGTGCCAAAGGTCCGTCAAAGCGATGGCGATAATCGATGGCGCGCAGGCTGATGAGCGTGTGGCCGTCGACCTGGTCGACTTCCCCTCGGACACCAAGATCATTGGTATTCGAGACGGCGCGCCGCGCGCCCAAGCCGAAGTGCGGCCCGAACTTGAGTTTCGAGTTCGTAATGGGTATCCCCGGTTCCAGATCCGTGCGCACCCTGTTTGCATTGACGCCGGCATCCACGAACACTTCGGCGCCATGGTGATCTACATCATGCGGCTCATCGTCATCGTCAGCGTCAGCGCCGTACGAAACATCATCGCGAGTTTTCGAATCGCCCCCGTAGCGCACGAACGCGGAAAGCCGGCTAAACGATTTTCCATCGACGTCCCGGCCGCCGAACGCTTCCCCGCCGACAGTTAGGCCCTTCCACGGTCGCGAATAGCGGATGGAAAAATCGTAATAGTGATGATACGGAAATGCGCCCGGCGTCGGGACGAAAGTGCGATTATCGCCGCCGTAGTAAGTCTGATTCGCCAGCGTGCGCACGCGCTCTTCCAAGTAACCGCCGAACGGCGGCATCCAGCCGACGCGCAACATCTGGCTCCTTGCCCCTACTCCGTCGTTGAAGTTGCGTTCCTGCGCACCCCAGTTCCCTTGCACGATGCCGTCGTTGCTCATACCGTTCAGAAAAATATTATGCACATACCAGATGTTCGACCATTCCGAAATCTCGTACGTGAAATCGAAATAGCGCATCACGCGCGGGAAATCGATGCCCGCCGAAATGGCCGGACTGCCCAGCAAATAGCTGCCACCGTTGGAATTGTCTTCCCCAGCATATTGAAAGTACACGGCAGCCGGGGTCTTACTCGGCAAGATGAAACGGCTGACGTAAGAGGCTTGCTGATTGCCCTGGGTTTGCGACAGACCGCTGGGCTGGAAGAAGTCGCGCAATAGAAAACGCCCCGAGGTTGGCAGGCCGGCACCGCCGCCGTATTCCAATAGCCGATTGACCCCTAAAGACCATCCGGGGATCGGCTCGATCGAGAACTGCGCACCGAACAGCCGCGGATTGCCGGTGGCTTCGACACCGTTGAAGCGAATCGGCTGGGATGCCATGCGCTCGATAAAAAATTCGTATTGGAATCCCAAGCGCGTCAGCGGTTCGTAATTCGAAAGCGTTACGGAAGCCAAAGTGGGCGATTCCGTGCTGATCAGCGTGCTGCTGTCCGTCATGGGGGATAGCCAGTGATCTCGGTAGCCGATATCGAGCTGCGCCCAGTTGGTGCCGAGGCTCAACATCGAGCCGGTGGGTGTGGCCCGCCCTTTATAGGCGATCCCTCCCGCGCTCACCAAAAAATAGTCGCTCGGCTGCGCAAAAGCGACCAGCGAGAATTCGTAGTCGCTCTTCACGGGCATGCCGTGCTGATCCGGCACGATCAGGCCGTCCTTATCGTGGGCGATGGCCCCCGTTACGCTGGCGTGCGTCACCGCGTAATCGCGCGAATAACGCTCGAGGTATCTTTCTACCTTGGCGCACAGGACTTTGTCGATTTCGCATGCCTGAGGCAGCGCCAATCTCACCAGCTCCACGGAAAACGGGCGTTTCAGGATGGGTTCATCGGCCAGAATGAGCACCCGCTCGACCTGCCGCTCGATTTCCGGTTCCAGATTCATCGGCAGATAAGCGGTCACTCCGCCGGCGGTGACTGCCTTTGCCGCCGCCAGGCACAGGCCGGCAATCGCGAATGCATATCTCAAAGGTCTCATGAATGATCTCGAATAAATTGATGTCTGTTAACGAACCGGCGGCACGATTAGGGTCGGTGCCCGACAGGCGCTGCGCAAAACATCGGCGGAACAGGCCCTGGGATTTAGGGTTCGGTCAAAGCAAATATGCACCTCGCGCAGGCGCGGTGAGCCTTGCCCGCTGCAGGTGACGACGATCGAATCCGGGGTTGAGCGAGGATTGGCGCGCAGAAAAGCCGTTGCGATCGCGGCCGGCGGTCGTTCGACAGGTTGTCTCACGTCGGAGAACCCGGCGGGTATCGCAACGCTCCGGTAGGCACGGCGCACCAAGGCGAAGTAATCCGCGGGGTCCAATCCACTGCAGGTGCCGTGAGCCGACCACTCGTGATAAACGAGGCCGCACGCCGGCATCAAATCGGAGATGCCGCTTACCACGCTATCAGGTACCTGTTGGTGGACATTGCAGTTTTC
>JAQGOD010000412.1 GCA_028293775.1 Gammaproteobacteria bacterium | reverse complement strand
CCCGTACAGGGGAGTGCTTTGGCCCTCTACCGCGTCGTTCTTAGCATTAACCCCGAGAACGGCGAGGCGCGACAAGGCTTGCAACGCTTGTCCGAAATCCTCATCGCGAGAGTGCAGTCCGCTCTCGAAGACCGAAAGTTCGATGTCGCACTACAATCGCTGGAAACCGCTCGCAGCATCGACGCCAGCGATCGACGCCTTTCTGCACTCGATGAGAAAATCGCCAGCGTGCGCGCCGAATTGGGCCCGGCGCAGATTCTGGCGGCAATGAATGCGCAAAACTTCGACCGCGCCGTGCAGCTCATCGACGAAGCGGCGCGCAGTAAATCCCTTTCTCCGGCAAAAATCGCCCAACTTCGCGACGAAGTTCATCGACGACGCGATGACGTCGAGGCCGTGCGCCTGCTCAAGCTGGTCGATACGCGGATCCAGCAAGATCATTTGATCGATCCCAAGGGCGATAGTGCGGTCTTCTATCTCGATCAGGCGAAGCAAGCCGGCGCCGGCGGCCCGGCGCTGCAGGCGCAAGCGCAGGAGTTGTCGAAGAGGCTGGTGCAGATGGGGCGGGCGGCAATTCAACAGCGTAATTTCAACGATGTCGATCGAATCCTGACGGAGATGCGCGTCATGGGTGCATCTCAAGGCTCCGTAAACAGCGTACAGCGAGAGCTGACTCTCGCACGCAATCAGCAAGCCTCGCAAAAGCCCGAGACACCGCAGTATCTCGAGTTGGCTCAATCACGGCTCGCCCAGGGCAAGCTGACCGAGCCGGACAATGACAGTGCCTTGTTTTATGTAAACCAGTTGCGAGCGGCGGACCCCAAGAACAGCGGACTGGGGGCGATCAGCGCGGCCGTGCAGGGACAGATTATCGAACGTGCGCGTGCGTCGTTGGATGCCGGGGACATGGACAAATCCGATGCTCTGGCGCAAGTCGCTGCCAGTATTGGGGCCTCCTCGGATTTGGATGCGCTGAATGATCGAATTCGACAGCGGAAGGCGGCGGGCGCCGGGATGCTGCAGATGCCCGAACAGTCCCTGACGCGACTGAACAAGCTCGATGTTCAATATCCCCTACGCGCACTGCAGACTGGCGTCGAGGGCTGGGTGGAAATCGGCTATACCATTGGGACCGATGGTTCGGTCACAAACGTGAAGGCGCTGAATGCCGCCCCAACCAAGGTGTTTGAAGCATCGGCGATCAGGGCCGTAAGCCATTTGCGCTATCAGCCCGTTGTGCAGGGCGGCAAAGCGGTCGCAGTCGGCACGCAAGTGCGCATCGTTTACCGCGTGCCCAAATAGCATGGCGGCAAGATGAACATCCAAACAGCCGCCACCCCGTCGACGACTATAACGACCACTGCCCTTGCACCGCCGGTCGCGGGCGAGCATGGGCGGGGAACGGTTCTTTGTCTCATCGTGCACGATGAACTCGAGCTAAGATTGCGGCTAGCGGGCCTGGTGCGTCGCGCGATGCCGAAAATCGATGCCGATACGGTTACGCGCGCAGGCTTCGATGCCATTTCAATCGAGCGCCTGCGCGCTTACGTAGCCGTGATGTTCATCGTGGAATTTACTCCGCCGGATGCGGCCACAGCTGCCATGGCATCCCTCAAGCGCCTGCACGAGCAGGTGCCCGGCTTGCCCGTGTTTGTTTTTGCACGCGGCGGCAATGAGCGCAGCGCGGCGCGTGCGATGAAGCTGGGGGCAAGCGACTACTGGCCTATTCATTCGGTCATCGTCGGCGAACTTTGCAGCGCCCTGCAGCCGCTGGTCCAACCGCCTCCCAGTGGTGCCGGCGCCACCAACACGGCGGTGGATCGCTGGCGGCAGCCGGAAGTGGCCGGTTACACGATGATGAAGAAGATCGCGCAATCGAGCGCAGCCAGCGTCTATTTGGCGCGGAATAACGATTTCCCCCAGCCGGTGGCTTTGAAAATCGAGGCGGTCAAGGGAGATCATCTGGTCTCGGAGGCCGATCGCGAGCGCTTCAAGAAGGAATGCGAGATCCTATCCAAGCTAAATCACCGATCCATAGCGAACGTGCTCGATTTCGGCACTACGGATGATTATCTATACCTGGCGCTGGAATACTTTCCTTGCGGAAGCTTGCGCGAACGCTTGAAACACCCAGTCAGCGAGGCCGACGCGGTCAACTACGCGCATCAGATCGGCGAAGCCTTGCAGATTGTGCATGCGGCTCGGGTGGTGCATCGCGATCTGAAGCCCTCCAACCTGATGCTGACCAACGAGAATCGCTTGGTGCTGATCGATTTCGGCTCCGCCAGAACCCAGTTCTTGCCGACGGACCTGGCGCGCGGCGGTGATTGCACGGGC
Organism: Gammaproteobacteria bacterium; assembly: GCA_028293775.1. The sequence goes on along the minus strand of JAQGOD010000412.1, from coordinate 2,646 downwards.
ACACCTTATTATGTGTGCCCGGAACAGATTGATGACCGGGATCCGGACGCCAGAGGCGATCTATACAGCCTGGGAGTGGTTCTGTACGAAATGCTCTGCGGCACGTTGCCATTCATGGGCAAGAGCCTGCCGGATATCCTCGCGGCCCACCGCTCGGCCCCCGTTCCCCGCCTGCCCGAGAACTTGGCAGCTTACCAGCCCATTATCGACCGGCTGTTGGCGAAAAATCCTAAAGATCGATACGCCTCCGCGGCCGAGTTTCTGGATGCCTTGGACGTCTTGCGCGCGGAATTGATCGCCCGAAAAACCAGCAAACCTCAGCGGAGCACTTGATTCATGAACCTTCGATTCCTCAGCGCGTTGGCGCCGCGCTTCTCCGCCGGCGGCCTTGTGGTGCTCGTGGTCATCCTGGCCGTCAGTTTCGTTGCAATCGTGCTGATCCCGGGGTTGGAACTCGCGAGTGAACTGGCTTCCAGCACCGTGACGCTCAAATTCGTCGGCCAGCAGCAACGCAATCCTGCGGTCATCCATGCATCGCTCGATTCGATGCACGATCGCTTGACCAACCGGGGCTATATTCAAGAATCCCTCGATCAGCTGCGCGATGCCGCCGCCAAGCTTGACGCCGGTCTGCACGACATGAATGCGCCGCGCCCGGCGAGCTGGTTCGCACTGGCCGGCGATACCGGCGCCAAGGGCGAGCCGATTGCAGGAAGGCATGCAGCGGCATTGCGCGAACTGTGGGCCAAGGAACAGGAATCGCTCGAACCCATCTTGAAGTTCAAAGGCGTCCCGTACCAGGACAATGAATCAACCGGCACCGCCCTCAATGATGTCGGCAAGCAATTGGAACGTGACGTTACGGTCGCATCGCGCGCCAGCAAGCGCCTCATACCGCTGATCGACAATGAGCTGACGGCCATCGTTGCCGATTTGCAGGCAGCCAACGCCAGGTCGGCGACCGAGCTGCGGCTGGTCATGCTCACGGGCCTGCTCATCGCGGTGGTGCTGGCCGCATTGGTGACGATTTTGCTGCTGGCGCGCAAGCGGCAGGAAGCCTCGCTGCGCGAAGCGCGTCAGCAAACCGCGGATATCTTGCGCACCGTCAAAGACGGATTGTTCTTGCTCGATGAAAACCTTGTGATCGGCGCCTCCTATTCGAGCGCTCTGGAATCATTATTTCAGCGCAACGATTTCGCAGGGCTGCCATTCGAGAAATTGCTCAAAAACATCGTCTCGGAAAAGACCTTGTCCACCGCGTTGAAGTTTGTCGGCGTGCTGTGGTCCGAGCGCACCAAGGAAAACCTGGTCAAAACCATCAACCCGCTCGGCGAGGTTGAAATCAACGTGGACAGCGGGCGGGGCGAGGTTTCCACCCGCTATTTGCAATTCGACTTCCATCGGGTGCGAGTCGACGGCAAGATCACGCACGTCTTGGTGTCGGTGTCGGATGTCAGCGCCCGCGTGGACCTTGCGCGCGAGCTTCAGTCCTCTCAAACCCAGGCTCAGGCGCAGGTGGATACTTTGCTGGGAATCTTGCACGTCGATCCGGCGCAACTGGCTTCCTTTTTGAACGATTCGAATGCCGCCATGAAGATGATTAACGCGGTGTTGCGAGAGCCGGCGCGCGAGGAAAGCGCGTTCCGCAAGAAACTCGACACGCTTTTCCGTCAAGTGCACTCGGTCAAGGGCGAGGCCGCCGCCTTGGGATTGTCCTCGATCGAAAGCCGCGCGCATTCCTTCGAGGATGACTTGAAGAACCTGCGCGAAAAAGCGGACCTGTCCGGAAATGACTTTCTGCCCCTCGTCATCAAGCTGGATGACTTGCTCACCCACCTCCAATCGGTCGGGGACCTGGTATCGCGCCTCGCGCGGCTGCACGTGGCGGCGAGCCGAAGCGCCGAGGATTCGCATACCGCTACCGCGGTCATCGAGCAGGGCGGGCCGGAAATCGTGTCCAAGCCCGACAGCAGCGTGCCCTCGATGCTGCAGCAATTGACGACACGGGTGGCCACCGAAAACAATAAGGAGGCCTCTCTACAGTGCATGGGCTTCGATACGGTGCCGGATGAATATCGGCGGATCGTCAAGGACATCGCCGTCCAAGCGGTACGAAATTCCATTGTGCATGGCATCGAATCCACCGCGGATCGTCAATCCGCCGGTAAGCCGCCGCAGGGCCAGCTGAAGCTGATATTCCAGGAACTGGGCGATGCCGGGTATAAGCTTATCGCCGAGGATGACGGGCAGGGCCTGTCCACCGACAGAATCAAGGAAGCGGCGTTGAAGAAGGGCTTTATTACACCCGAACGGGCCGCCACTTTGGATGCGAAGCAAGTATTTTCGTTGCTCTTTCAACCGGGATTTTCTACTGTTGAGATTGCGACCAAGGACGCCGGACGCGGTGTAGGAATGAATTTGATGGCCGGACTCATGCAGCAGATCGGCGGAAAAGTTTCCGTGGCCACCGTGCCCGGAAAATTTACGCGACTTACCCTGAGCCTGCCGCCGGCTAAGCGCGCGGGGAATACGGAAGCGGCGTAATGGATAGTGCGGCCGCCCCGAAGACTTCCCTGAAGCTGATGATCGTCGATGATTCCAACATCATCCGGCGGCGCATAGAGCGTTCTCAGCAAATCGACCGCC
>JAQGOD010000398.1 GCA_028293775.1 Gammaproteobacteria bacterium | reverse complement strand
CTGCCATTCGAGCGTCGACTTAACACTGTGCGTTTTGAATGCGGCAGCAGTCGGCGCGCTACACGCGTTATGACATATGCGACTTTGAAGTGCGTCACACATTAGACAAGCGCTAACAAAGCGAAAGGTTCACGCAAGCTTAAATGTGCAACGTACGTCTGAGAAATGGCCACTTAGGGATGGAGGCGATGATGCAACCTCACACGGCTCGTCGGACGAGATATCGCGGCACGACGGGCTTCACACTCATCGAACTCATGATTACCGTCGCAATTGTTGCCATCCTTGCGGCCCTCGCCTATCCGAGCTATCGCAATTACGTGCTGCGAAGCCAATTAGTTGATGCGACCAACGGCCTAGCCGCGCTGCAAGCCAACATGGAGCGCTACTTCCAGGACAACCGCACCTACGCGCCTATCGGCGCCGCCAACCCTCCCTGTGCCACCGTTTCGACCATTGGCGCATTCACTTTATCTTGCCCTGTTGTCCCCGCGCCCCCCGGGACGACTTACGCGCTGCAGGCGACCGGTTCGGGCACTACCGCCGGATTTGTCTTCACGGTGGACCAAGCCAACGCCAAGACGACCACGGCTACGGCAAGCGGCTGGGTTCCATTCTGCGCCATCGCTTGGGAGACGAAGGAGGGCCAGTGCTGAAAGGCGGCCTCCAACGCATCGCTGGTTTTACCCTGCTCGAATTGGTGGTGACCATGTCGATTTTCGCCATCCTGGTCGCCTTAGGGGTGCCCTCGATGCGCCTGTGGATTGTCAATACCCGGGTCCGCTCGGTCGCGGATTCCATGCAGAACGGCTTGCGAATGGCCCAAGCAGAATCACTGCGGCGCAGCCGCCAGACTGTTTTTTACCTTACCAACAGCACAACACCGCAAGTGACACTCACGGCGAACGTCAACGGAACCTACTGGGCAGTCAATACCATCCCGTTAATTGGGTCCGTGGCTGAAGCAACCGATTTCATTGGATCGGGAGAAGTCTCGGCCATTAATTCCGGTGTCACCGTTGGCAACGCTACCGATACGGCGGTGTGCTTCAACTCCGTCGGGCGCTTGACGGCGAATGCCGCGACAGGCATTGCCGGCGCGGTTTGCAATTTGCCCAACCCGCCGGTCGGCTCCCCGCCGGTATCGATGTTCAGCATTACAGCGCCGGGCGCGGACCACCCATTGAATGTCAGGGTCGCCTTGGGCGGCCAGGTGCACCTGTGCGATCCAAACAAGTCGCTCTCCACTGAACCCGACGGGTGCCCATGAACACGCGCATTGTCGATGCCTCTAGAGGATCGCGGGGGCGGGGGCCGGTGTCGTCGCACGGCATGGCCCTGATTGAAGTGCTGGTGTCGATGCTTCTGTTCTCGTTCGGCGTGCTGGGATTGATCGGCCTCGAGGCGCGCTCGATTAGTTTTTCGGTCGATGCAGAGGACCGCAATCGCGCGGCGTTGCTCGCGAACGAGATCGCAAGCGACATGTGGCTCGCCAACACAGTCATCTTAAGCCCTGCGGTGCTCACGCCTTTACAGGCACGCATCGCGGATCCGACTGCCGGCGGGCTGCCTAGCGGACTGGTCACGATTACGCCGTTGGGGCTCACCAACAGCGCCGATATCGTGCTGACGTGGATACCGCCGCAGCACTCCGGTGCCACCGATTACCAGACCGGCACGTTCACGACGCGGGTCATTCTACCGTGAGAAAGCACCGAAATCCGCGCGCGCATCGGGGCATGACGCTCATCGAATTGCTGATCGCAATGGTCATTGGATTGGGCGTCACGCTCGCCGTGAGCAGCATGGTGGTCGTCGGGGAAAACCACAAGCGCACCACCACCTCGACCAACGATATGGAACAGACTGGCGCTTTCGCCGTATACGCACTCGATCGAATCGTCCGCAGCGCGGGCTCCGGCTTTGCCGATTCAGCTTATCCGACCGACCAGGGGGTTCTCGGATGCAAACTCAATGCGACCATCGCCAATTTGCCGAGACTGGTGGGAACGCCTTTCCCACCGCCGTTCAGCGCGAATTTTTTGGCCGGCGCCGTCGATAACTTGAGGGTAGCGCCGCTGCTCATCGGGTTCAACCAGTCTGATGATGGACGCTCGGACGTGCTCATGGTGATGAGCGGCTCCGGCGCGGCCGGCGGTGTTCCACGGCAGATCACGATTCCAGGCACTGCTACCTCGCTCACGCTGGACAACACAGTCGGCTTTGCCGACAGAGACCTGGCCATCGTCAGTCAAAGCGGCACGCCCGACTGCCTCTTGGAGCAAGTGCTAGGCAATCCCGTCGGGGCTGCGCTGCCGCTGGGCGGCACATATTATACAGTCGGCACTACCACGACGATTGGAGGACTCGCCGCGAGCACGGCCAGCTACGTCACGCCCATCGGCAATGCGGGCGCGAACAACGTGCAATTTCAACTGCTCACGGTGGATGCCAATCGGGTTCTCGACAGCTACGATCTGTTGCAAAACATCAAGCTAGTCCAGGGATCGGGGCCCGCCGACGCGGTGCAGGCCATCGCCGATGGCGTGGACCAGATGCACGCCATCTATGGCATCGACAGCGTTGGCGACGGCAAACAGCATACTTGGGTGAGTCCGGGTGCTGCGGGCTACGACATCAATACTGTCATGACGACCCCATCGGTCATGCGCAAAATCATATCAGTGCGCATCGCTCTCGTGATTCGTGGCGAGTACTACGACAAGAAACTTGGCGGCGTGACGCCCCCCACCCTGACGTTATTCGGCAATTTGACGGATGCACTGGGGAATCCGCTTCCTGCTCTTAAGCAGATCGTGAACTTGAACGCTACCGATCAGCAATACCGATACCGCGTATTCGAGTTCACTGTTCCCTTGCGCAACATGTTGTTGCTGGCGCAGGCGCCATGAAGACTTTGACTCATCCACGGTCAGGCGAGCGCGGCGTCGTTCTCATCTTCACGCTCATCATTCTTCTGATCCTGACCATTGGCGGCGCCGCTCTGGTGCGCTCGATGCAGAACTCTTTGTTCAGCGCCGGAAACCTCGCATTTCGTCGCGACCTGATGAATCAAGGGGAACAAGGCGTCTCTTTCGTCCTGTCGCAATTCAAGGCCGGCGGAGCGCTTGTCAGTGCAACGGACGCCGATGTGCCGGCGCAAAATTATAAGTCGTTCATCCTTCCCGCAAACGCGCAGGGAGTGCCCAATGTGCTATTGGACGACACGTCATTCAACGCCGTCGGCGTACACGCGGATCTGCCGGGCGCATCTCCGGATGTCACGATTCGCTATGTCATCGACCGCCTGTGCAGTGTGACCGGTCCTGCGTCCAGCGCTCTTTGCGTGCAATCCTCGGCGAACGCCAGCGGCGGATCTAGCTTTTCCAGTTACGGCGGATCCGTTCCGCCGCCCACGGCAACGGTGTACCGCTTGAGCGTGCGCGTCTCCGGTGCTCGAAGCACTCAGGTATTTCTGCAAACCACCTTCACCAAGCCGGACTAACCATGACGTACCGCACCATCACGCGCATTTTCACCTGCTGCTTCTCCCCGAAGGCGGCACGGCGCAGCGGCACCTTCAGTCTTGGCGCGCTGCTCGGCCTGACATTGATGGCTGCGGGCGCAAGCGCGGCTGTTCCGTTGGCGGACCAACCCATATTCGCGGGAGCCGATGTTCCCGGCAACCTGGCACTGGCGTTGTCGGTTGAATACCCCACGGCCATCAGCGTCGCCAATCTCGGCGACTACGACAAGCGCAGTACGTATCTGGGGTACTTCGATCCTCAGAAGTGCTACGACTACGTTGCGGTACAGGGCTCCATCCCTACCGACTATTCCGGCAGCTACTTCCAGCCCTCTGCGCTGGCGTCAAATAATCATCGATGTTCGGGCCAGTGGAGCGGCAACTTCATGAACTGGGCCACGATGCAGACCATCGATCCGTTCCGCTGGGCCTTGAGCGGCGGCTACCGCAGCGTGGATACCACCAGCCAAACCATTCTGGAGAAGGCCTGGGGCTCAATTCAAGGCGGCCAGTCGAACTTTCCGCTGCGCGGCACCGGCCAAGGCGGCGGCAACCGTCTGCAAACGAGTGAGATTTCCAAAGTTACACCTTTTGGGTGGGATAACTTCAATACCAGTGTCTGGACGCGCGGCAACACCATGGTGTTCTCAAGCGAGAACGGCGGCTACAGCGACAGGAGCCAGACTCCGCGGGATCTGACTAATCTGGGCGCTGCAGCTGAGGACAAGATCTACCAAGTTTATGTGCGCGTGCGAGTGTGCGACCCAACCACCACGATGGGGATCGGCGGTCTCGAATCCAATTGCGTGCAGTACGGCAGCAATTACAAGCCTGAAGGGTTGCTGCAGCAATACGCGGAGAAAATCCGCTACAGCGCATTCGCGTACCTCGCCGGCAGCGGCTCTAACCGGCAAGGCGCGGCGCTGCGCGAGCCGATGGGCAAGATTGGTCAGACGTCAGCTCGGCCGGAGTGGGACGGGACTACCGGCATCATGTATACGAACCCCGACTCGGCGACGGCAGCGGCCAGCGGCGTCAGTCAAAGCGGCGTGATGAATTACCTGAACAAGTTCGGTCAGGCCTCGCAGAACTACATGCTGTATGACAACGTCAGCGAACTCTACTACGCGGCCGTTCGTTACTTCGAAAATATGGGCAACGTACCGGAGTGGACCAACGGAGCCAGCGCCACGGAGCTGGATGGATTCCCTGCAGTGACCACCTGGACAGACCCCATCATCTATTCATGCCAGAAAAACTTTGTTCTCGGCATCGGCGACGATCACACTTGGTTTGATTACAACGTGGGAGGCGCCACCGCGGGTGGTCCCCGTGCCAAGCCTGCGGCCGTAGCGGCCGATACGTTCAATCAAGCCGACCTCTGGACCACCAACCTGGAAAAACTCGAAGGGCTGCCGGTAACGCCCTGGTATCCGTTCGATAGCGGCGCGACCTATTACATCGCCGGACTCGCCTATGGCGTGCACGTAAACGATATCCGCCCGGACCTGACCGGATCGCAGAATATCTCCACGTATTGGATGGACGTCGAGGAATATCAGAGAGCGGAAGACTTCAATCCTTATTACCTCGCCACCAAGTACGGCGGCTTCACCGTGCCCACTGGCTACGACATTACGAACGTCACCACGCCGCTCACGGTGGGTTGGTGGGATACCGGCAGTCCTGCCAACACGATCAGCATGAACGGCAACGTCCGCAATCAGCCCGATAACTACTTCGAAGCAGGAAACGCGAACAAGATGGTGACGGGTTTGAAGTTAGCCTTCGCGAACATCGCGAACGC
>JAQGOD010000378.1 GCA_028293775.1 Gammaproteobacteria bacterium | reverse complement strand
ATTGGGGCTGCGGGTAATAGACGAAGGAGCGCTGAGCCAAGAAAAGCGCAAGACACAGCGCAATGTAGATAAACGCCGCAAGGGCGGCAAGAATTAGGATGCTGCGCGGCATGGGAAGTTAATTGCCAATGTTCCCTGATCGTCATGGCGCGCCGCGCGAGTCGCGGCGCAGAACATTATCCAACGCCTTGAGCTCCATGGAAGCTCCGATCAGAGCTCATCTTCGCCGATAGGCATGCCCGGCGGCGCGTCGAGCGGCTTTGAAATCACAAATTTCGCCGGATCGTCTTGAAACTGCTGGATACGATGGGCGAGATAAGCTGCCACGGGCGCATTCGGGCCGCTGCTGGCCTTGATCTCGCTCAGTTTCGCATACGTGATGGCGCGCACCGCGAGCGAGGCCTTGGGATCCGCCGCCAACGTGAGCAACGCCTCGACAGTACGGCCGTAAACTGCGGACTGAACTTCGGCGCTCAGCGTCGGACGGGCGCTCTTTGATCCGGCTTGCGCCGAGCCCACGGCGAGCGCGGCATCGATGACTTCGCCGAGAGAAGGTGCATTGGCGCGCTTGTTGTACTCGACCAGCCGCGCCGCGCGTTCCGGATTGAAGAGCGTGGCGAGGGTCAAATCCGCCGCGGATTCCGCGGCGGCGATGGGATCGAACGTGAGGCCCGTCTGCGATGGCAGAGACTCGCGGCTGCGATCGAAGCCGGGAGGTCTCGGCGGAAACAGGTTCAGCAACGGCTCGGGCAGCGTGAGAGTTTCCGGGGACAAGGTCTTGATCACGGCACGCAGCGCCTTGCGTTGCTCCTCGGGAGAGACGATGGCCGCATTCATCTGGCCGTCACCGCGCACTTGATAGCGGTAGTCGAGGCCGCCGATGAGCTTTACCGCCGCCTCGCACTGATAGCGATGCATTAAATAGAGCGGCACTAACGTATCCTGAAGCGTGCCGAGCGGCGCCCCCGTCGGAATGGCCTTTTCGCTGAACCGAGCCAATGCCGCGGCGCGAATTGTCATGATGCGCATAAGCTCATCCGCGGCATCCGGGCCATTGTCCCAAAGATGCGCGTGCGGGTGCGCACCGCCGGCGGCGCGTGCATCCTCGTCGGTGATGTACAGCAATCCGGATTTCGCGGCAGCGCTCAAAATGGCATCGAGCTGCGCGCCCTCGCTCGAGCCGTCTGCGAATTGGCGATAGCCGTAGTTGATTGCGGCCTTGTCCCAGAGGCCGATATTCACGGCATATGCGGCAGACAGATCCGGGGTCCCGTCCTTGTCCAGTGTTATCCAGGGATGTGGATAGTCCATCACCGAGACGGATTCCGCGCTCTCATGGGGAAAGGCGCTGGCAGCAAAATTATGCGCGAGTCCCAACGTATGGCCGGTCTCATGGGCGGCCAATTGGCGGGTACGCGCCAGCGCCATGGCCAGCATGGGATCGTTATCGGCGGTCAATTGCCCTGTCACATAAGGCGAGAGCAACGCTTCGGCAATGAGATAATCCTGACGTCCGCGCAAGGATCCCAAGGTGACGTTGCCCTTGATGATCTCGCCGGTGCGCGGGTCCGCCACCGCGTGGCCGTACGACCAACCTCGCGTGAAGCGATGCACCCACTGAATGATGTTGTAGCGCGCATCCATGGGATCCGCGCCTTCGGGAAGCACATCCACTTTGAAGGTGCCCGGCGCCCAGCCGGCCGCTTGGAATGCTTGGTCCCACCATCGCGCCCCCTCCACGAGCGCCGACCGGATGGGCTCGGGAGCACCGCGATCGACGTAGTACTGAATGGGCTTGACTGCCGCGCACGACTGCGTGCACGCGGGGTCCTGTTTGATCAAGCGGTGCCGCGGGATGAATCGTTGGTCGAGCGGCGCGCCGAGCGCGGCCGCATAGTCACGGTATTCGAACTGAAAATAGCCGGAGCGTGGATCATAGCGGCGCGGTGTGTAGCCCGGAGGCGGCAGCTCGAGAAAGGATTGGTGCTCGCGCAGCGTCAACGCATGCGAATCCGGCGCGACGTCGCCGACGAACGATGCGCGCACGGGCGCATCCGAGGCAAAGGTCAGAACGGCCTCGACCTCGGTGTTCTTCGGGAACACTTTGGTCGCGTCGATGACGATGGCAGAGCGCGCGGCGTCGAGCTTGTAGATTCCTTGCTTGGTATTGGTCAGCGCATCGGAAACGCCATGCGCATCGCGCAGGAAAAACTCGGTCGCATCCACCAGCACCGCTGTCGAAGCCCCACCGGAAATATTTTCGGCCGCCACGGTGAAGCTGGCCAGAATGGACTCGGGGAAGGATTGAACCACCGCCAAGCGCTCGGCAGGATCATGGGCGGAGCTTCTAAAAAACTCATTGGGCTGAACCAGCAGAATTTTCGGCCCAAAGCGCTCGAAGCGAACCAGTCTCGCCGGCGAAATCTGGCCGCGGTCCAGACCCAAATCGTTGGAGCCCGTGCCGTAGGGCAGCGAATCGAAATACACCATGTCGGCATTGAACTCGCGGATTTCCAGGTACAGCCTGCCGCCCTTGTCGTCCCAATGCAACGGCAAAAAGCCGGCCATGTGCCGCATCCCCGCGGTCTTGGCGTCAATGGAAGGCTTCCCTAAGGAGTCAGCCGCCATCCCTGACACCGGCGAGCAGAGAATCAGCGAGGCCACTATCATGGCGCGCAACATCGTCCGGCGCAGGGTCTTTTCAAGCATGGGTGAAACCTCGGTACCGCGAAAGCAGAAAAAGCCCAGTAAGGTACACGCTGCGGCGCCGCTGAACAATTTTAGCGCCGCCTATTTCCGCAAGTTCTATTTGGATGCCGCAACACGCGTGGTGACTCCTGCGGAAATGCGCCGCCGCGCGGCGCTCATCATCAGCATCTTGAGACAATGCCAAATACCGGTTCGAAACATTCTCGATGCCGGTTGCGGCATCGGCCTGCTGCGCAAGCCTTTCAAGGAATTTTTGCCGCGGGCGCGATATGTGGGCCTGGAAGCGAGTCCTTATCTGTGCGGCCGTTTTAAATGGGTACGCGGTTCGGTCGTCGATTTCGCCCCGAGCCGTCCTTTCGATCTGGTGGTGTGCTACGACGTTCTGCAATACCTGCCGGAGGCGCAGGCCGTGCGCGCCATTGCAAATTTGGGCCGGCTCAGCAGCGCGGCGCTGTACGTGTCGGCGCTGACCACAGAAGACTGGCGCGAGAATTGCGATCGTAGCCGCACGGATCGCGCGGTGCACTTGCGCACAGGTGCATGGTATCGGCGGCGCTTGAGCAAATCCTTCCACTATGTGGGTTTTGGCGTTTGGATCCGCAAGAACGTTACCGCGGTGCTCTGGGAGATGGAGGGTCCGAGCTAGGCCAGGTTCCTAAAGCTTGTCCAGCACCGAGCTCACCAACGCCGCATGCACAGGTTCAGCTGCGCCGACGTCCGCGCGCGCATGGTTGACCAGCGACACCAGAATGTATGTTTTGCCGGCGGTCGTGGTCACGTAGCCGGCAACCCCGCTGACCCCATCAAGATGCCCCGTCTTCAGGCGCACCGAACCGGCGGGGCTGCCCTTCATCCGCGAGCGCAGCGTTCCATCCATGCCGGCCAAGGGAAACGATGCCAGGTATTCGGGCGCGAAGCGGCTGTGATAGGCCGCATTTAAAATCCTAGCCATTTGCAGCACCGAGATATGGGTGCTGCGGGACAATCCGGAGCCGTTGTCGAGATCCACTCCGCTCAAGTCCAATTCTCGCTCGCGGCCCCAATCGGCGATGGCGGCGATGCCTTTTTCCACCGTAGCCGGTTCGCCGTAGCGCTCCTTGCCCAACGTCAGCAGCAGATGCCGTGCCATTAGGTTGCTGCTGTGCTTGTTGGTGAGGCGCACGATTTCGCCCAAGCTCAGCGAATCGAAAGTGAACAGCGGCTTGGC